>CAYXCX010000087.1:0-7907 GCA_964463405.1 uncultured Clostridia bacterium | reverse complement strand
GCCGATGCACTGCAGGATGTCGGCGTGCAGGAAGCGGCCCGCCCGGCCGGCGGCCAGCGCGGCCAGGGTCTTGGCCAGCGAGAAGAACGGCAGGTGGATCCAGTAGCCGACGGCGATGACGAAGAGGATGCGGCGCAGGCGCTTGAGGAACGCGGCGTCGACGCGCCGATAATGCTCGCGCTTGTTGTGGAAGGAGAGGAAGGCGGAGAAGCCGGCGGCGAACAGGAAGCCGGGGGCGACGAAGCCGTGCAGCACCTCATGGAGCTTGAACCAGGGCTCCAGGCGGATGGCGGGCAGCAGGTAGGCCCGGAACAGGTGCCCCTGGATCATGAAGAAAAGCACCACGAAGCGGAACAGGTCGACCGCCTCCACCCGCGGCACGGGTCCGGTCTCCCCGCCCAGCCGCAGCCAGGCGGCAGGCCGCCATGCGTCACGCCATTTCATGTCGCCTCATGTAGCGCATGGTAGCCGCGTCTCCGAAAATAATCAAGCCGGGCCGCCAGGGGCCTCGGCGCCGGGCGCAGCCGCGCGAACGAAACTTTCCCGCGGCCCGCGGCGTAGTAAGCATCTGCAAAGGCGCTTCCCCATCGAAGCGCGGGTTTCGCATCCCAGGAGGTCGACGTGAACCTGAAAGGCGGCAGAAAAAAAGCAATCCTCGCAATCGTGGCGCTGGCGGCCCTGGCCGCCCTGGCCTGGCTGCTCGGCCGCGGCCGCGGCCAGGAGCAGGGCCGCTACGTGATGACCAAGATCGAACGCGGCGACCTGGAGGCGGTGGTCTCCTCCACCGGCACGCTGGACGCGGTATCCACCGTCGAGGTCGGCACCCAGGTGTCGGGCCGCATCGCCAAGCTGTACGCCGACTTCAACCAGACGGTCAAGAAGGGCGACCTGATCGCCATGCTCGACACCTCCTCGCTGCAGATGGCGGTCTCCGAGGCCGAGTCCTCCTTCGAAAAGGCCAAGGCCCAGCGCAAGCAGGCCAAGCAGGACCTGGACCGCATCCAGTACCTGTTCCAGGAGAACATCAAGACCCAGAATGACCTGGAGCAGGCCCAGGTCAGCCACGAGCTGGCCGTGGCCACCCTGAAGTCGGCGCAGTCGAGCCTGGAGCGGACGCGCATCAACCTCGGCTACGCCTCCATCTACGCCCCCATCGACGGCATCATCACCTCGCGCGCCGTCGAGGTCGGCCAGACCGTGGCCGCCAGCTTTTCCTCCCCCACCCTGTTCAAGATCGCCAACGACCTGAAGAAGATGC
The DNA here is from genome assembly GCA_964463405.1 of uncultured Clostridia bacterium. Lineage (GTDB taxonomy): Bacteria > Acidobacteriota > Aminicenantia > UBA2199 > UBA2199 > UBA2199. The sequence goes on along the minus strand of CAYXCX010000087.1, from coordinate 6,649 downwards.
AGATCCTGGCCCAGGTCGACGAGGGCGACATCGGCCAGATCAAGGGCGGCCAGGAGGTGCGCTTCACCGTCCAGGCCTTCCCCGAGCGCAAGTTCGGCGGCACGGTCAGCCAGGTGCGCCTGGAGCCGACCACGGTGAACAACGTGGTCAACTATACGGTGGTCATCCGCGTGGCCAACGACGAGGGGCTGCTGATGCCGGGCATGACCGCCACCATCGACTTCATCGTCGGCCAGGCCAAGGACGTGCTGCTGGTGGCCAACGCCGCCCTGCGCCTCAAGCCCAGCGAGGACATGATGGCGGTGCTGAGAAAGCAGTTCGCGGAGCGCAAGCCCCAGGGCGGCGGCGCCGGAGGGGGCCCTGCGGGCGCGATGCCCGCGGCCGCCGGCGGGTTCCCGGGCTTCGGCCGCAGCGGCGGCGGCAACGGCAACCACCGCCCCAAGGACGCGGCTTTGGTCTGGTACCTCGACGGCTCGGGCGCGCTGAAGGCGGCCCGGGTGCGCACGGGCATCAGCGACGGCCAGCAGACCGAGGTGCACGCCGAAGAGCTCCAGGCGGGCATGGAGGTGATCAAGATGGTCAACCTCACCCCCGCGGAGCAGGCCGCCGGCGGACCGCGCTTCCGCATCCTGTGAGCCGGTCCGGGGAAGCGCCATGAACGGACCGCAACATGTCATCCGCACCGAGCGCATCGGCAAGATCTACGACAGCGGCGAAGTGCAGGTCGAGGCGCTGAAGGAGATCGACCTGCGCATCGAGCCCGGCGAGATGGTGGCCATCATGGGCGCCTCGGGCTCGGGCAAGTCGACCATGCTGAACATCCTCGGCTGCCTGGACCAGCCGACCCGCGGCGACTACTACCTCGACGGCATCCATGTCAACGAAATGGACCGCGACCAGCTGGCCGACATCCGCAACCGCAAGATCGGCTTCGTGTTCCAGGGCTTCAACCTGCTGTCGCGCACCACCGCCTTCGAGAACGTCGAGCTGCCGCTGCTCTACTCCCGGAGCCCGGAGGACGGCGACCCGGCCACGGCGACGCGCCGGGCGCTGGAACGCGTCGGGCTGGCCGAGCGCATGCACCACTTTCCCAACCAGCTCTCCGGCGGCCAGCAGCAGCGGGTGGCCATCGCCCGCGCCCTGGTCAACGGGCCGGCCATCGTCCTGGCCGACGAGCCCACCGGCAACCTCGATACGCGCACCAGCGTCGAGATCATGGCCACCTTCCAGGAGCTGAACCGCCAGGGGATCACCCTGATCCTGGTCACCCACGAGCACGACATCGCCGACTACTGCAAGCGCATCATCGAGTTCCGCGACGGCCGCATCATCCGCGACCTGGCGGTGGCCGGCCGCCGCGACGCCGCCGCCGACCTGGGCACGGGCCGGATGCCGGCCGGCGGCCTGGGAGAACGCCCATGAAATGGAAGAACCTGATCAAGGTGGCCTTCAAGTCCATCGTCAAGAACAAGATGCGCACCCTGCTCACCATGCTGGGCATCATCATCGGCGTGGCCGCCGTCATTGCCATGGTGGCCCTCGGCAAGGGGGCCGAGAAGCGCATCCAGGACCAGATCGCCAGCATGGGCACCAATCTGCTCACCATCTTTCCCGGATCCATGCAGTCGCGCGGCGTGCGCTTCGGCCCCGACTCTGGCGTGCAGCTGACGCTGGACGACGTGGAGCGCATCCGCCGGAACGCCGCCCTGGCGGTGGCCGTCTCGCCCATGGTGCGCTCCGGCGCCCAGATCATCGGCGGCAGCGGCAACTGGAGCACGAGCGTGTGGGGCGTGTCCGAACAGTACCTGGAAATCCGCGACTGGCCCCTGAGCGCCGGCGAGTTCTTCAGCAACGCCGACGTCCGCGCCCAGAACAAGGTCTGCGTCGTCGGCCAGACCATCGTCAAGAACCTGTTCGCCAGCGAGGATCCGGTCGGCCAGCAGCTGCGCGTGCGCAACGTCCCCTTCCGCATCATCGGCGTCCTCAAGGAAAAGGGGCAGGGCGCCTTCGGCCAGGACCAGGACGACCTGCTGATCGCCCCCTATTCGACCGTCCTCTACCGCCTCAGCGGCGGCGGGCACGCGCACATCCACCAGATCCTGGTGCGCGCCACCTCGCTCGAGCAGATGGAGCAGGCGCAGGCCGAGCTCATTTCCATCATGCGCGAGGCGCACAAGATCCCCGAGGGCGCCGACGACGACTTCACCGTGCGCAACCAGACCGACATCGCCGCCACCGCCCAGGAGACCTCCAGCGTGCTGACCATGCTGCTGGCCTCCATCGCCGGCATCTCGCTGCTGGTGGGCGGCATCGGCATCATGAACATCATGCTGGTCTCGGTCACCGAGCGCACCCACGAGATCGGCATCCGCATGGCCATCGGCGCCCGCAGCCGCGACATCCTGGTGCAGTTCCTGATCGAAGCCGTGGTGCTCAGCCTCTCCGGCGGACTGATCGGAGTGCTGCTGGGCTTCCTGGTCACCTGGGTGCTCAACCTGACCACCGAATGGAACACGGTCATCGTGCCGGCCAACGTGCTGCTCTCGTTCGGTTTCGCCGGCGCCGTGGGCATCTTTTTCGGCTACTACCCGGCGCGCAAGGCGGCCGCCCTCAACCCCATCGAGGCCCTGCGCTACGAGTGAAGGCGCCGGCCCCTGGCGGCCGGCCGTCTGCGCTTTCGCCTCCCGGCCAAAAGCCCCGGCCAGGCGCAAGGCGAGTTGCATGGACGCCTTTTTTTTTATAGGATAGGGGCCTATGGAAAAAAAGAAACGACAACAGAAGCGCCTGCGCGTGGCCCTGGTCTACAATTCCTACGAGGAGACCCAGCACGAAGCGGCTCCGGCGGACAGCGGCTCGACGCACGAGCTGCGCCTGATGATTCGGCGCATGGCCCGCGCCCTGCGCGTGCTGGGCCACGACGTGAAGGTGCTGCACCTGGCCGGCGACCTGTCCAAGCTGCAGCGCCACCTGCGGCGCATCCGCCCCCACGTCGTCTTCAACCAGTACGACGACGTCGTCCACGGCGCCCTCTACGAGATGCGCTTCGCCGCCTTCATCCGCCTGCTGGGCTACCCCATCACCGGTTCGCCGGCCCTGGCCCTGGGATTGAGCCGGGACAAGTTCATGGCCCTCAGCCTCATGAAGGGCGCCGGCATTCCCATCCCCCCCGAGACGACCCTGCTGCAGCGCGTGTCCGACATCGACAACCACAAGCTGCATTTCCCGCTGATCGTCCACGCCGCCCAGGAGCATGCCGGCATCGGCATGGGCCGGGATTCGGTCGTGCACAGCAAGCGGGCGCTGCTGGAAAAGACGCGCGAGGTCCTGCGCGCCTTCAAGCAGCCGGCGCTGGTGCAGGGTTTTCTGCCGGGGCGCGAGTTCAACGTGGGCGTCGTCGGCGGCCGGCGGCTGCAGGTGATGCCCCTGGCCGAAGTGGACTACTCGCAGCTGCCGGAGGGCATCCCGCCCATCATGTCCTATGCCGCCAAGTGGGTGGAGTCGTCGGTGGAATTCAGGAAAACCCGGGTCATCTGCCCGGCCGACGTCGAGCCGCGGCTGGCGGCGCGCATCGGCGAAACGGCGATCAAGGCCTTCCGCACGATCGGCGGCTGGGGCTACGGCCGGGTCGACATCCGCCTCGACGGCGAGGGGGTGCCCCACGTGCTGGAGGTCAACTGCAACCCCTGCCTGGACGACGGCATCGGCCTGGCCCGCTCGGCGGCCCAGGCGGGGATCCCCTACCCCGAGCTGCTGCAGGCGGTGATCAAGGCCGCCTTCGAGGGGCCGCCCTACGACATGTTCCTGCCCATCTTCGCGGCCAAGGCGCCGCCGCCCCCGGTCCGCCGCCGCCCGCGGCGGCGTCAGCCGGTCAAGCGCCCGGTGTAGGCGTAGTCCAGGGCCAGCGCCACCGCCAGCGAGACGACGTCCATGACCCGCTCCCCTTCCTGGCGCGGGCGGTAGGTCAGATTCATCGCCTCCGAGCGCAGCTCCAGCTTGCGCAGGATGGCCGCGGCCTCGCGCTCGCTCAGTTCCGACCACAGCACCACCCGCTCGAGCAGGCGCGCGCGCAGCTTGCGGAACAGCCCCGCCGCCGGGCGCAGCTGGGAACCGCGCACCGGGGGGAAAACCTCGCGCAAGCGGTCGTCTACGTAGCCGCGTGCGGCGCGCCGGTAGCGCTCGGCCTTCTTGCCGTAGTGGTCGGCCAGCAGCAGGGTCATGCTCGTCAGCGGCCGCAGCAGGCGCACCCGCGTGTTCTCCGGGGTGCGGCGGCGCAGCTCCTTCATGAGGCCGTTGACGTAGAGCAGCTTGCGCATCGCCGGCCAGTTGCGGTAGCGGAGCCGCCAGCCCGAGCGCGGCGTCAGCCAGACGGCGAAGGTCTCGGCGAAATCCTCGTCCGGGTGCTTCTGGGCATAGGTGCGGCCGTAGGGCGAAACGGCGATGTGCTTGACATACTCGCGGCTCATGGGGTCGGGGCGGAACACGTCGCGGTAGGGGCGGCGGAAACGCCCGAACAGTTCCTCCCAGCTGGGCCGGCGCCACAGCCGGTAGGCATAGTTGACGGCGTGGCCGGCCTCGTGGCGCAGCAAGGCCATGATGCGCCGGCTGCCCTCGATTTCCCCCGTCTGCTCCTCCTCGATGCGCGACAGCCGCTCGTCGGCCAGGTAGAAGGGGATGCCGATGACCGGGGCGCGGTCCGGGCAGCCCCAGGTGTCGGTGAGGTACACCTCGGGCTTGAAGCGCAGCCCCTTGGCCTCCATCTCCCGGAACAGGCGGCGGACAAACGGCTCGAGGGGAGAGCCGGCGACGCGCAGGTTCAGGTCGGAGATGCGGCTGTTCAGCAGTTCATAGCGGACCGTGTCCCAGCTCTGCACCAAGGAATGAATCGTCTTCGCGCTCATGTCCACCCGGGTCTTGCCCTTTGCCTGTCGGGAACGCCGCGCTCACCTAACGGTCGTTCCCTGCCGCGGAGGCTCCTCTTGCCGCAAACTAAGGGAGAACATATAGAACATGACCTTGGCTTTGTCAAGAAGGCTCATTGGGTGAAATCTTCTTAAAGATCCGATAATATTATATTTTTTTATTTGAAAATATTTTCCGGAAGAGGTTTTTTCAAAAATCCGCCTGTGGAAATCGTGTAAATCGTGTGGAAATCGCCAAAATCTCCTCGGCAGCCGCCCGTGCAAACGAACCGTGAAGCGCGCCCGATTTGCGGCAGGGATGATTGACCAGCCGGCGGAGTTTTGCTACAATTGCCATTCTCCGAGTTCAAAGGGCTACCGTCCGCCGACCAGGCTCTTGAACCGCAAGGGCTTCTTGGGAAACAGAGAAGCCTCCCCGCAAGGAAAGGAGAAACGATGCGCCGCTTGCCTGAACTTCCCCCTGGGCATCCCCCCCAGTCCCATGGCCGCTGACCGCCTGCTTGCCGCCGAGGAGGCGGAAGCGGTCCTGGCCGCTTTCCCGGTCGCCGTGGAGGAAGAGACGGTCGCCCTGCCTGCGGCCCAGGGACGCTTCCTGGCCCGGGACATCCTCTCGCCGCGCGACCTGCCCGAATTCGACAAGTCGGCCATGGACGGCTATGCCGTCATCGCCGCCGACTCCGCGGCCGATTTCGCGGTGGTGGAGACGATCGCCGCCGGCGCTCCGCCGCTGCGCCCACTCTCGGCCGGGCTCTGCTCCCGGATCATGACCGGGGCCATGCTCCCTGCCGGGGCCGACCGCGTGGTCAAGCGCGAGTGCGCCTCAGAGGTGAACGGGCGCATGCGCATCGTGGCCGAGGACGCCCACGACAACGTGCGGCGCCGCGGCGAGGACCTGCGCGCCGGGCAGGTGGTCCTGGCGGCCGGCGAGCGCCTGGGCCCGGCGGCCGTCGCCCTGCTGGCCTCGCTGGGCCTGCACGAGCTGCCGCTGTCCAGGCCGCCGCGAGTGGGCGTCATCACCACCGGTTCGGAGCTGACCCGGCCGGGCTCGCCGCTGGCCCCCGGGCGCATCTACGAAAGCAACTCCTATTCCCTGGCCGCGCAGCTCCGCGACTGCGGCGCCGCGCCCGTGCCGCTTTCGGCCGTGGCCGACCGCGAGGAAGAAACGGCCCGCGCCATCGCCGCCGGGCTGGCGTCCTGCGACGCCCTGATCCTTTCCGGCGGGGTTTCGGCCGGCGATTTCGATTTTGTCCCCGCGGCCATGGAGCGGGCCGGCGCCGTCCTGCATTTCCGCAGGATCGCCGTGCAGCCGGGCATGCCCACCGTGTTCGCCAGCCGCGACGGGCGGCCGCTGTTCGGCCTGCCCGGGAATCCCGTCTCCACCTTCGTCATCTTCGAAGTGTTCATCCGCCCCCTGCTGTCGCGCTGGCTGGGGCATGCCTACCGGCCGCTGGTCATGCCCGCCCTCCTCGCCGCCGGTTTCCGCCGCGCCCGCGCCGAGCGCACGCTCTTCCTCCCCGTTTGCTGCCGCGACGGCCGCGCCGAGCTCGTCGACTACCACGGCTCGGCCCACCTGCACGCCCTGAGCCGCGCCAACGCCCTGCTGCGCGTGCCGGCCGGCCAGCGCGAGATCGCCCCCGGGAGCCTCGTCGATGTACGATTCCTATAACCGGCGCATCCACTACCTGCGCATCTCGGTGACCGACCGCTGCAACCTGCGCTGCACCTATTGC
>CAYXCX010000086.1:0-7929 GCA_964463405.1 uncultured Clostridia bacterium | reverse complement strand
CTTGAGCTGCATCAGGCGGTTGACCGTCTCGCGGGCCACGAACGAGGCCTCGGCGGCGGTCAGCAGCTTGCGCACGTTGAAGTGCGGCTCGATGTTGCCGTAGGGGGTGGTCTCGGTGAAGAACGTGGGCGGCGTCAGCGGCGACACCTGGCCGCCGGTCATGCCGTAGATGCCGTTGTTGATCAGGATCATCTTGACGCCGATGTTGCGCCGGGCGGCGTGGATCAGGTGGGTGCCGCCGATGGCCGTGGCGTCGCCGTCGCCGGAGATGACCACCACCAGCTTTTCCGGCCGGGCCAGCTTGATGCCGGTGGCAAACGTCAGGGCGCGGCCGTGGGTGGTGTGCAGGGTGTTGGTGTTGAAGTAGGTCGGCATGCGCCCCGAGCAGCCGATGCCGGCCACCACCACGATGTCGTCGGGGTCGAGGTTCAGCTCGGCGAAGGCCATGGCGATCGACTTGAGGATGACGCCGTCGCCGCAGCCCGGGCACCAGGGAGTGGGAAAGGTGCGGTAGCGGATATATTTTTCGTAGTCTCTCATTTGGCGAACTCCTTGATGGCGGCCAGCACCTCGTCGGGCGAGAAGGGCATGCCGTTGGCGCGCAGCAGGGTGCGCTTTTCCACCCCGGCCGGGGCGACGCGCTCCACCTCGTACTTCATCTGGCCCAGGTTCATCTCCACGGTCAGCACCTTCCGCGTCTTGCGCAGCCGCTCCACCAGCGCGGCGCGCGGGAAGGGCCAGACGGTCAGGGCCTGGAACAGCCCGGCCTTGACGCCCTGCTCGCGGGCCGCCTTGACCGCGGCCAGCGCCGAGCGCGCCGAGATGCCGAAGCTGAAGACCAGCACCTCGGCGTCGTCCAGGAAGTGCTCCTTGTAGCGGATGATGTCGTCCAGGTTCTGGTAGATCTTCTGCATGCGCAGGGTCTGCATCTTGTCCACGGTCTTGGCGTCGAAGGAGGGCCAGCCGTGGGCGTCGTGCTCCAGGCCGTCGATGTGGATGGGGTAGCCGCGGAAAAAGTCGACCCGCGGCGGGTTCTCGCCCACGTTGCGGTCGTAGATGTTCAGGTCGACGACCTGGCGCGGCTTCTCCCAGTAGACCTCGTAGGAGCCGGGGTCGGGGATCTCCACGTCCATGTGGGCCTTGCCCAGCACCTCGTCGGAGAGGATCACCACCGGGTTCCAGTACTTTTCGGCCAGGTTGAAGGCGCGCACCGTCTCGCTGAACATCTCGTCGGCGAAGGCCGGGTAGACGGCGATGATCGGGTGGTCGCCGTGGGTGCCCCAGCGCGCCTGCATCATGTCGGCCTGGGCCGGCTTGGTGGGCATGCCGGTGGAGGGGCCGCCGCGCATGACGTTGACGATGACCACCGGCACCTCGGCCATGACGCCCATGCCGATGTTCTCCTGCATCAGCGAGAAGCCGGGGCCGGAGGTGGCGGTCATGGTCTTGCGCCCGGCCAGCGAGGCGCCGAGGCAGGCGCCCAGCGAGGCGATCTCGTCCTCCATCTGGATGAAGGTGCGCCCCATGCGCGGCATTTCCTTGGACATGTACTGGGCGATTTCCGAGGAGGGGGTGATGGGGTAGCCGGCGAAGAAGTCGCAGCCGGCGGCCAGCGCCGCCTTGGCGATGATGACGTTGCCCTGCAGGACCTTGCGCGCGCTCATTTGCCACCTTCCTTCTTGCCGTCCTCGTAGTTGACGAATATGGCGAAGTCGGGGCACTGCAGCTCGCACATGCGGCAGCCGATGCAGAAGTCGGGGGCGTCGATCTTGACCGACGTGCCGAACTTGTTCTTGGGGTCGTCGTAGAGCTGCAGGGTGCCGGTGGGGCAGATGTCGACGCACAGGCCGCAGCCCTTGCAGTACAGGGGGACCAGGGTCAGCTTGTTCTGCTTGGGCGACGGCTTGCGCTTGCCGCGCCGCTCCAGGGCGTCCTGGTTCGCCTTTTGTTCTTCCTTCTCCATTCTTCACCTCGGTTTTCGGGTAGTCCGGGCCGCGAGAGATCCATTCTACCACAACCGCCGGCGCAGGGGAACCCGCTCAGGTGCGGATGCGCGCGAACAGCAGGGCCGAGAGCAGGGCGAACAGCGCCAGCGGCGCGAAGGCGGCGACGGCCGGCGACAGGGCGCCGGTGGTGCCCAGGGAGTTGAAGATGCCCAGCGCCCCCCAGTAGGCCACGGAGACGCCCACGGCGATGCCGACGCCGAACAGCGCCCCGCGGTTGCCCATCAGGAAGGAGAAGGGGATGGCGATGAACACCATCACCAGCGCCGAGAAGGGGAAGGCGTAGTTGTTGTAGAGCTGGGCGCGGTAGCGCAGCGGGTCGCTGCGCTTGGACTCCAGGTAGCGGATGTAGTCGCGCAGCTCGGCGCTGTTCATGGCGCCGCTGAAGCGCACCTTCTCGGTGAAATAGCGGCGGCTTTCGGCCACCTCGAGGCGCAGCTCGGCGAACTCGCTCATGGCCGCCGGCAGGTTCTCGCGGAACTCGCGGCTGAAGCCGTCGCGCAGCAGCAGCGTCCCCTCCCCCTTCCAGGTGGCGGTCAGGGCCGACAGGCGCCGCCGCAGGCGGAACTGGCCGTCCAGCTCGACGACGTTGAAGCGCACGAAGCGCCGGCGCCCCTTCTCGTAGAAGTCGTAGAAATAGATGCGGTTGCCCCGGCCCAGCACCCAGTTGCGGGCGTACTCCGTCTCGGCCAGCGGCTGGCGCTTGTGGATCACGTCCAGCGTGCGCGTGGCGTTGCGGTTGGCCTCGGGCATGACGCGCTCCTGCAGGAAAAAGACGGCCAGCGAGGCGGCCAGGCCCAGGAACAGGGCGGGCAGGGCCAGGCGCGGCAGGCTGACGCCGCTGACCTGGACGGCGACCACCTCGTTGTTCTTGCTCATGAGCGAGAACGCCAGCAGCACGGCGGTCAGGACGGCGATGGGCAGGATGTAGGTGAAGATCTCCGGGGTGACGTAGTAGTTGTAGCGCAGCACGTAGGCGAAGGGCACGCCGTTCTCGATGAGGTTGTCGACCAGCTCCAGGATGTTGATGACGTAGAACACCAGCAGCAGCGAGGAAAGGACCAGGGCGAAGATCAGCAGCAGGCGGCGCAGCACGTAGCGGTCCAGGATCTTGACCGGCAGCCGCCGCAGCAGCCGGCCGGCAGCCGAGTCCGCGCCGCCGGCGGCCGGGGCGGCCCGCCGGCGCCGGCCGAGCGGCCGGAAGGCCAGCAGCCGCTCCCAGCGGATCTCCTTCTCCAGCGAGGAAAAGCGGTAGAGCCAGAGGCCGAGCGCGACCAGGAACAGCGTCGGCGCCCACGAGCCCCAGAAGGGCGAGACGATGCCCTTGACGATCAGGTTGCGGCCGGCGGTCATCAGCACGTAGTAGGCGAAGATGACGCCCAGCGAGATGACGAAGCCGCCGGTCTTGCCCCCCTTGCGGGTGGAAATGCCCAGCGACAGCCCCAGGAAGCCCAGGGCCAGGCAGGCGAAGGGCAGGGCGAACTTCTTGTGCAGCTCCAGGCGCAGCATCACGTCGCCGGGCTTGGCGCGCAGGCGGCGCAGCAGCTCGGGAAAGACCAGCTGCAGGCTGCGCCGCGTCTGGCGGAAGGTGGCCAGGCCGCTGACCGTCTCGATTTTTTGCGCGAAGTAGGTCAGCCCATGCTTGCCCGGGTCCTGCTTCTTGAACTGGTGGATGACGCCGTCGCGCAGCACCAGGTGGTTCTCCTTCTGGCCCTGGCGGTAGAGGAAGCGGCCGCTGCGGGCCAGCAGCAGGGTGTCTTCCTCGGGCTTTTTCATGGAATAGAGCAGGACGTTGCGCCAGTCGCCGTTCCGCTCCTGGTCGGCGAAGTACAGGCTGGAGAACGGCAGCCCCTGGTAGACGACCCCGGGCTTGATGCCCGACACCGTCTGCGACAGCAGGACCTGGGTGTAGAGCTTGTTGAAGCGGTAGTTGCCCTCGGGGGCCAGGAACATGATCAGGAGGGTGGAGACCAGCCAGGCGGCGGCCGAAAAGAGCAGCACCGGCCGCAGCAGCTGGCGGTTGCGCACGCCCATGGTGCGCAGGGCGATGATCTCCGAGTCGGAGCTCATGCGGCTCATGCCGGCCAGCACGCCCATGAGCGTGGCCATGGGAATGGTGAAGGCCAGGAAGTCGGGCAGCAGGTAGAGCAGGATGCGGAACAGGGTCCCGGCCGTCGCCCCCTTGGCGATCAGGGTCTTGGACAGGATGAGGATCTGGTTGATCAGCAGGGTGGAGGTGTAGACCGACAGCCCGACGGCGAACGGCGAGGCGATCTCCTTCAGGACGTAGCGGTCCAGGGCCCTTTTCATCCGGAAATCATAGCACAAGCGGTTTCCCAGGTAAATTCGCGCCCGGGCCCGGAAGGAAGAATGAAGCGATCTCTCAGTGTTAGTGTTAGTGTTAGTGTTAGTGGCAGCAAGAGATCAGCGAACTATAAAACGAGCTATCGTGATTCGTAATTCGTAATTCGTAAAAGCGCAGGGTTTTTCACTTTTGCCTTTTTCCTTTTGCCTTTTACCTTTGAAGTTCCCCTGTTCGGAAAACCCGTTTTGGCTCAGGGGGCGAGGGCGATGGGGGCCGGGGTGAAGGAGACGGCGAACACCAGCAGGGCCACCAGGGCCAGCGCCCTGCGCCCGGGCCCCAGCCGCTCCTCCTCGAAGACCGGCGGGTGGCGCAGGCCGATCAGGACGGCCAGCAGCGCCCACAGCAGCCAGCCCTGCCAGAAGAGCGCGCCCAGCAGCGCCAGGACGGCGACGGCGGCGATGCCGGCCAGGTAGGCGCGCCGGCGCCCCACAAGCGCGTAGAGGATGTGGCCGCCGTCGAGCTGGCCGATGGGAAAGAGGTTGAAGGCCGTGGCCAGCAGGCCGAACCAGCCGGCGAAGGCCATGGGGTGGACCAGCAGCTGGCTGCCTTCGGGCGCCGGCCCGGCCAGCAGCCGGCCCAGCAGCTTGAAGAGAAGCGGCTCGCCCAGCATCAGCCCCCCCTCCAGCCTGCCGGCCGGGACCAGGCGCGAGAGCGCCAGGCCGCAGGCCACCACCGGCAGCGCCGCCAGGAAGCCGGCCAGCGGGCCGGCGACGCCGACGTCGAACAGCGCCTTCTTGGAGGAGAACGGCGAGCGGATCTTGATGAAGGCGCCGAAGGTGCCGATCAAAGTCGGCGCCGGCAGGAAGTGGGGCAGGGTGGCCTCGATGCCGTGGCGGCGGCAGGCAAGGAAGTGGCCCATCTCGTGGACCAGCAGGATGCCTAGCAGCGGCAGGGCGTAGGCCAGGCCCCACAGCCAGGCGGCGGGGCGGCGCCAGAGCAGCTGCCAGAAGCCCGTGCCGGCGGGCAGGTCGATTTCGTGGTAGCTGAGGTGGTACTGGACGCCGATGACCAGGGTGAACAGCAGGGTCAGGGCGAAGAGCAGCGCCGGCAGGGCGACGCGGCGGAATCCGGGGCGCGGCATGCCCATCAGCGAAAGCGGCTCAACGAAAAAAACGCCCGCGGCCTGGGGCGCGGGCGCCGGGTGCGGGGGAAAACGGGCTTACTGCTTGACGCAGGAGTCGGTGGGGCACACCGAGGCGCACTGCGGCTCGTCGAAGTGGCCCTTGCATTCGACGCACTTGCTGGCGTCGATCACGTAATACTGGTCGCCCTGGGAGATGGCCTGGACAGGGCAGACCGCTTCGCAGGCGCCGCAGCTGATGCAGGTATCAATGATCGTTAAAGCCATTTTTTTCCTCCTTAAATGGAAAGGAACAATAGTAGTATTAAACAGGCGTGATGTCAACAGGCAGGGACGGGAACCAGGCGCAGGGCGTTTGGTAAAGTCTCTAAGAATACCCGTTAGTCAGCAACTGAAAGACACGTCGGTCCATCAAGGTGCCACGTGCCATGTACCACGTACCATGTTGAAGAAAAACAACTAATGCGGAAAAACCCTTGCGGAGACCGTTTTTGGCTTTGCTTGGCTTTTCCTACTGATCCGTGTATCCCTTGCCAGTGACGTCCTCGAAATAGGGTTCCCAGGTGAACCTGGTGGTCATTTTTTTGTTGCCGATGGCGTCCGTGCTGATCTGAGTTCCTTGCGATTCCCCTTTCACGAGCAAACGATATGTCCGGCCGGCTTCGACCTGAAGCGTGAGTTCTTTCTCATCCGACACCACATAGGCCACCTTCCAGGCGCCTCCCTCCAGCGTCACCACGAACTTGTAGGCCCCGGGCAACAGGCGCAGCTGCCAGGGATCTATTGTCCAGGGCTGCCGGCGATACTCCACGCGAGTCGTGCCGGCATCGCCCGAAATGCTTGCAAAATAGATCGAAGCTGTCTTGATAAGGCCGCTGCGCGGGCAGTAGATGCGGGCCGTTCGCTCCATGGGCAAAGAAGTGTCTTCGTATAAGAGCAGGTTTTTGGCGAGGTCTTTCTGAGCCTTGAACGGGGCCGCCGCGCCGCTCACGAAAGGAACCAATTTTTTCCCTCGCGGGATGGATATTTTCAGCCCCACGCGATTGAAGTGCAATGTCGTGACTTCGCCGCTGGTTTCTTTGTGGGTTGAATACTCAAAATCAACCCTGTAGCGCTTGCCTGCCTCCGCCTCAAACTCGATCGTCTGGGGATAGGGGGGCTCCGCGCCTGCCGTCTGCAGGCCGATCACATGCGTTCCCGCTGAGATCGGGTACTCGAGGAGCAAAGGCCTCGGGCTCTTGCCGGGCCGCTTGGTGTCGAAGCGCTGCCCGTCGATATCCAGGAAAACCTGGGAATATCCGCCCTTCAAAGTCATATACTCAAGTATCGCCCCGTCCGCGGGAGGGTCCTGAGCCGCCAGGGGCGGACACAACATGGCCGCAACGGCGCATAGAATGAAAGCAACATGACCCATCTTCATCCTCCACCTCCTGCCCGGATCGACCCCGGATCCCGGGAGTCGCCGCTTGATTCTAGGGACGGGCCAAGCCAAAGTCAATGGGAATATGGGGACGGATTATGATTCTATGATTCTGGCAGGCGCAATGATGGCTCTATGGAAAAGGAGGCTCCGTTTCTAATTGCCGGTTGCCAGGCCGAACTCTCTCTTGATTGACTTCAAACAGGCCGGATCGGTCTCGATCATCTCGTCATCAAGGGGATAGGGCTTGAGGCCGAGCCCGTTTTCCACCAGCGAGCCGAGGGCTTCGGTCAGCAGGGAGACTCCCGGCGTCGTTCCGTTGCAGAACAGGTAAAAATCCTTCAAAGCCTGCTGAAAACCCGAAGGGAGTTTCTCGAACTCCTTCAGGCTCGCGGCGTCCAGCTCCGCTTCCCGGCCGCCGCCGTCTCCCAGCCCGGGCACGAGATTGCCATTGAAGCTGTAAATCACCGGCACCGGCAGTCCCTTGTTCATGAACTCATAGGCCACGAACTTTTTCAGCGTGGATTCGGGGCCGATGGACGTGTATTCGATGACGAAGCCCGGGAAGGCGCCCCGTTCGGGGGCCGAAACGCGCAGCTTGTCGCTGGCCGGGCCCTTGAAGTAAACCTCTTCCAGGCGGGAAGGGTCCTTGCCGACGCACAACACCCACGCCATCTGGTTGTTGGCGGTGATCGCGATCAGGGTCTCGGGCGAGCCGGGAATGGCGCCCATTGACGATTGCGCGCCGATCGGAGCGATGGCCGCGGCCACGATGGCGCCGGCGAGCAGCAGCATTTTTTTGGACATTGGTATTGGCTCCCTCACGCCAATTTCATGGCGTCCGGATACGGGTACAAGCAAACAATGGAAATGGCTTGGGGTCAATCATGAAAAATGTGATCTTTGCGCAAGGGAGAGACTGGGACTCGGCATCCGGCTAATGGCATTAAGGAGAAATCACGAATCCCGACAGTTCGTACCTGGGCAGCTGCTGCCACTACCACTATCACTGCCACTTTTTGCTCGTTTAAGTTTCTTGCCGTCACCAACACTAATACTA
>CAYXCX010000085.1:5811-7945 GCA_964463405.1 uncultured Clostridia bacterium | reverse complement strand
CTGCTGGGAGGAGAACTTCTCGGTGGAGAGCTTCCTCAAGACCCTGGATTTCATCGTCCCCGGCCACATCATCAAGCACCACAAGAGCTTCGTCTCCAGCGAGAAGCTCCTGGTTTACCGCATCGAGATCGTCGACCGCCAGGGGCTGCCGCTCAATCCCGAGGCCATCCGCTCCATCGAGTCGTCTCTGGAAAAGATGATCAGCACCGCCGTGGACGAGGCGTTCTCGCAGATCAAGTCGGTCGGCGGCTACGAGCACTACGCCCGGGCCATCATCCCCTTCCTGATGAACGAGCTGAAGACGACCGGCATCCCCCAGGCGTTCATGAGCGTGGAAAAGAAGACCGAGTTCATGATGCAGCTGAAGCTGATCGTCGTGGCCAAGAGCGGCCGGCGCAAGTGCCTGCTGCAGCTGCTGCGCCGGCTCGAGGCCAGCCGCGGCATCGAGATCCTTTCGGCCATCCCCCCCCGCCTGTACCAGAAGCAGATCGAGGTCAGCATCCTGAACCTCAAGATCACCCTGGCCGAGTTCGCCTCCATCGCCGCAATCTTCCAGTCCATCAAGAACGTCCTGAAGAAGCTGTACCGCCAGGTGCGCGACTTCGACGAGGGCCTGCGCGACAGCGACATGCGCTCGCTGCTGGAGGTGGGCGCCGAGGCGCCCAAGCTGAACCCGCTGCTGATCAATGAAATCTACTACAACCTCGACGAGATCTACCGCCTGGAGACGCCGCCCCGGGTCCTGGCCGAGATCATGAAGCTGGTCTGCGCCACCATCCGCTCGACGGCGCGGGTGCCCCTGGAACGGGTGGTCGTCCAGTACCGCGGCGTCCGCGATCCCTACCGCAGCGAGTCGGCCAAGACCATCTTCGTGGTCTCCTACTCGCGCGAGAAGAACGTCCTGAGCCGCTTCGTCCAGAGCCTCTCCGACATCGACGTCTATTTCACCCGCATCGAATGGGAGCAGCGCTTCTACCTCATCCTCATCCTGAAAAACAGCGCCCTGGGCGTCGGCGCCGCTGAAATCGCCCGCATCCGCTCCGCGGTCCTGGACCGCTACTTCAAGAAGGCGTTGGTCATCGACGCCGCCGCCCTGGAACCCGACGAGGAGTGCTGACCCGCGCCGGCATGTTCGCGCTGCAATCCCCCTACGCCGTCACCCCGGCCCAGCGCCAGGCGGTCGACGAAATCGTCGCCGGCTTCCACTCCGGCCGCCGGCGCCAGGTGCTGCTGGGCGTCACCGGCTCGGGCAAGACCTTCACCATGGCCCGCATTGTCGCCGCCCTGAACGTCCCCACCCTGGTCCTGGCCCACAACAAGACCCTGGCCGCCCAGCTTTTCCAGGAGTTCCGCGGCTTTTTCCCCGGCGACCGCGTCGGCTACTTCATCAGCTACTACGACTACTACCAGCCCGAGGCCTTCATTCCCCAGCGCAACCAGTACATCGCCAAGGAGGTCTCGATCAATCCCGACCTGGAGCGGCTGCGCCTGGACGCCACGCGCAACCTGCTGGAAACGCGGCGGGTCATCATCGTCGCCTCGGTGTCGGCCATCTACAGCATCGGCGCCCCCGGCGACTTTCTGGAGCAGCGCGTGATCCTGGAGACCGGCGCCCGCTGGGGACGCGAGGAGCTGCTGCGGCGCTTCGTCGACCTGGGCTACCGGCGCAGCCACGGCCTGCTGGCCGCCGGCGAATTCCGCGCCCGCGGCGACGACGTCGAGATCTTTCCCACCAGCGAGGAGAACCCGCTGCGCGTCGCGCTGGAACGGGAGCGCATCCGGCGCATCGAGTTCTTCGATGCCCTGACCGCCGCCCCGCTGGCCACGCCGGAGCAGACCGCCGTCTACCCGGTCAATTACTTCTTCCACCGCCGCGAGCGCGTGCTGCAGGCCGCCGCCGGCATCCGCGCCGAGCTGCAGGGGCGGCTGGAGTGGTTCCGCCGCCGGGGCCGCGACGACCTGGCCGAGCGCCTGGCCCAGCGCACCCGCTACGACCTGGAGATGCTGGAGCAGTTCGGCCACTGCCCGGGCATCGAGAACTATTCCCTGTACCTGACCGGCCGGCGCCCCGGCGAGGCCCCCTATACCCTGCTCGATTTCTTCCCGCGCGACTACCTGGCCATCATCGACGAGT
>CAYXCX010000085.1:1640-5801 GCA_964463405.1 uncultured Clostridia bacterium | reverse complement strand
CCGGCTCCCCTCGGCGCTGGACAACCGGCCGCTGAGCTTCGGCGAAATCGACCAGCGCCTGAACAGCGTCCTGTACGTCTCGGCCACGCCCGCCGCATTCGAGGTCGCCGATGCCGGCAACGCCGTGACCTCGCTGCTGGTCCGCCCCACCGGCCTGGTCGATCCGGAGATCGTGGTCAAGACCGTTCCCGACCCTGTCCGCGACATGCTGGACGAGATCCGCGCCGTCGTGGCCCCGGCGCTCCCAGGCAAGGGCCGGCGGCGGCGAAAGCCGGCGCCCGGGAAGGGAACTCCGGCGCCTGCCCCAGGGCAAGGCCTCCCGGGGCGCGTGCTGGTCACGACGCTGACCAAAAAGATGGCCGAGAAGCTGGCCGATTACCTCATCCTGCAGGGGATCCGCTGCGCCTACCTGCACGCCGAGGTCAAGGCGCTCGACCGGGTGCGGATCATCCAGAAGCTGCGCCGGGGCGAGTTCGACGTCCTGATCGGCATCAACCTGCTGCGCGAGGGGCTCGATTTGCCGGAAGTGTCGCGGGTCATCATCCTGGACGCCGACAAGGAAGGGTTCCTGCGCTCGGAGACCGCGCTGATCCAGACCTTCGGCCGCGCCGCCCGCCACATCGACGGCAAGGTCATCCTGTACGTCGACGGCATGGTCGACTCGGTGCGCCGGGCCATCGCCGAGTCGGAGCGCCGGCGCAGCTTCCAATTGGCGTACAACGAACAGCACCAAATCCGCCCCGCCTCGGTGCTGAGCCCGATCAAGGATTTCCAGGCGGACGACTACTGGCTCAAGAAGAGCGAGGAACCCCTTCCCGATTTCAAGACCCGCGAGGCGCTGGAGAAGGAGATCGCCCGCCTGACGGCGGCGATGAAGCAGAAGGCCGACGCCCTCGACTTCAAGAACGCCGCCGTTTTGCGCGACCGCATCAAGGCGCTGAAGAACCTCATGCTGGAGATGTTCTGAAGACCAGAACTAGCCAGCAACTGGAAGATACGCCGGTCCATCGAGGTTCCACCAGCTTGAGCTGAACCTTTTAAAACTATTCAGCAACTGGAAGACACGACGGTCCTTCAAGGTTCCACGTTCCACGTACCACGCTGGCAACCCTGGTAAGGGCGCCGTCCCCGAGGGGTATCAACCCCGAGTGGGATTCCACGTTAGCGAGCATTAGATGCTTAGGTGCAGGCCGAGCTTCAAGCAGGTGCTTGGGCATCAAAAAGACAAGAGTTAAGAAAGCGGTCAACTGAACCAGGGCCTTTCCGAATCCTTAATTACTAATCACTAGGGTTAGTTCGTCCGTTTGCCGTTTCTCATCACTCATCACTCATCACGTATCACTAAAGCTCGCATCTTTGCGGCTACTACCACTATCCCTTTCACTTAACGTTCTTGGTTTTCTCTATAATCCAGCCGGAAATGGTTTCCAGAAAACCGGGCACGAATTCCTTTTCCAATGAGGCGTATTCCGACGGGCTGCCGGAATTGGCTTTCTGGAACAGGTGGTTGGCGCCGGGAAAGACCTTGAACGTCGCGTCCTGGTTGCCCCCCCTGCGCAAGGCCGCCTCCATCGCCGGCCGGTTTTGCCGGGGCGAGACCTGGGTGTCCTTTTCGCCGAACAGGGCCAATACCGGGCATGTCACCGCGGCCAGCGCCGGTGCCGGATCGTAGTCAAGGAAATGGCGGAACCAGGGGGACTGCAGGGCG
The DNA here is from genome assembly GCA_964463405.1 of uncultured Clostridia bacterium. Lineage (GTDB taxonomy): Bacteria > Acidobacteriota > Aminicenantia > UBA2199 > UBA2199 > UBA2199. Next base: position 4,093 of record CAYXCX010000085.1, on the reverse strand, counting down.
GCCAGGCCCGCGGCCACGGCCGACTTGACGTAGGCCTCGGGATCGGCGACGGCCATTTTCTGCTCGCGGCTCATCTTTTGCAGCTGCCCGCGCGCCTGCTCGGCGATCATTTTCGCGATCTCCTTTTCCCCGTCCGGCTGGCCCAGGAGCGCATAGGCCCGCTTCTGCTCGGCCAGCGCCCGCTCGACTTCGGACTGGGAGGCGCCGTCGGCGCCGGCGATCAGGGCGATCTGCTCGAGCAGGACCTCGCGGCCGCTGACCGCCGTCCCGGCCATGAGCACCATGAAGGCGAATTCGTGGCCGCGTCCGGCCAGCGGGGCGATGATCCCCCCCTCGCTGTGGCCCAGCAGCCCGATGCCGTCCCTGGCGATCTCGGGGCGTGTCAGCAGGTAGCGGGCCTGCGCCTTGACGTCGGCGGCGAAATCCTCCGACGTGGCCGATGCGACCGCCTGGGCATCGCCCCAGCCGCGGTCGTCGCAGCGCAGGACGGCGATCCCCTGCCGGGTGAGATGGTCGGCGATGACGCGGAACAGCTTGAAGCCGAAGACCTCCTCGTCGCGGTTCTGGGTGCCGCTGCCGGTGATCAGGATCGCGGCCGGGAACGGGCCCTCGCCCTTGGGCAGGGTCAGGGTGCCGGACAGCGTGAAAGCGCCTACCTTGACGGCGACCTCCTCAACCTGGTACGGGAGGCTTGCGGCCGCCTGGGGAACCGCGGCTTGGGCCGCCATCTTGCCCGCCTTCACGATGTGAAAAACGCCGCGGATCCCCGCCTGGGTGAAATCGCCGCGGATTTTGCCCTGGGCGAGCGCGCCGTCGAACACGGCCAGGCCCGGCCCGGCCGCCAGCTCGAAATGGACCCGCTCCCCTTCCCGCCTCACGTTGCTCAGCGGCAGGTCGGCAGCCATCTGCTGGGGAATGTCGATCGTCGCCTTCAGCTCGCCGCCGCTGCCGTCGAAACGCACGATGATCTTCAGCTCCTGGCCCATGATGGCGATGGCTCCCTCCCAGGGGCCGTCCAGGTCTTGCGCCCGAGCCGCGCCGGCCAGGGCCATGACGGACAGGAAAGGGACGATCCAGGATGAGAAACGCTTCATGGTGCCTCCTCGGCCCGAGCGGGCGCTGCCTGCATTATACGCTCTTTCTGCCATCGGACAAAAAAGCCGTTTTTTGCCAAAATGCTTGCTATTTCCATTGCGCCTCCCTATAATATTTCGGCTTTTCAGGCAGGTGGCCCATGTTCGCAACCCAACCCGTGAAACGGTTCGCTGTCTTGCTGTCGGCCTTGGCCTTGGTCGCCCTGGCGTCGCTGCTGGCGCAAATGGCCGTGACCAACCGCCACTACGAGCAAGCCCTGGCCCACGTGCGCTTTCTCGAAGCCCGCCTGGGCGAGTCCCACGAGCGGGTCGTGGCCCTCAATCAGGAGCGGCTGGACCAGCGGCAGCGGGCCGAGCGCCTGGACCTGCTGGAATTCAAGAGCGCTGCGTTCCAGAAGAAATTCCCCGAGTTCTCGCGCATCGCCGAGGTCGCCTTCCGCAAGGCGCGCCGCTACGGCTTCCAGCCCAACCTGGTCCTGGCGGTGATCCAGGTGGAGAGCGCCTTCAACCCGCTGGCCGTTTCGGCCGCCGGCGCCTACGGCCTGATGCAGGTGCGCTACGCGGTGTGGAAGGACGAACTGGCCATCGACAAGGGGCGCATTTTCGACATCGAATACAACATCGACCTGGGGCTGCGCATCCTGAAGCAATACCACGAAGAGACGGGCGGCGACCTGCGCCGCGCATTGTTCCTGTACAACAACGGCTACCTCTACAAAAACGCCGGCTACGTCGCCAAGGTGAGCGCGTCCCCCTACAACCGCGACCTGCCCGAGCCGGCCGGCATAGGGGTCAGCCATTAGCCATTCAGCGAACTATCGTGACGCGTGACGCGTAACGCGTGACGCGGAACAGCAATGGATCGAGTCTTCGTAATTCAACCTTCGCAAAAAAAAGGTTCAATGCGCATGGCACATGTCAGGCGCGGGCAAGTAGCCCAACGACCCATCGTGACGGGTCACGATGAATCATTTATTGTTCTTTGCGCATCGCGAGAGATCGATTTATTGCGGCTACTTGTCACGCGTTACGCGTCACGCATCACGATGGCTCATTTTTTCCCTCTGCATGTGCCGTGCCCGGAGGCGCATGAAGAAATCGAGATAGCCCTGGGTCTTGAAGTCGGGATAGGTCCAGGGCAGGAAGCGGAAACGCCCCTGTGCAAATACGAGTTCGAGCTGGGCGTATACGCCGTCGGCCAGGGGGACGCGATGGCAATGGTTCTTGGCGGTGGCGATGATCACGCCGGCGGCGCTGAGATAGCCCGGGTCCAGGTTCACGGTGCGCCGGCCGCCTACGGCCATCTCGTTCTCCAGCAGTTCGGCCTGCTTTTTCAGCTCCGGCAGCCATTCGGGCGGC
>CAYXCX010000085.1:0-1630 GCA_964463405.1 uncultured Clostridia bacterium | reverse complement strand
GGCCTCTTTTCAGCGAAAGAAACGAAGCGCCGGAAAAGGGGCGCCCCCATCTCGCCGCGGTAGTACTCGCTGACCGTGAAGGGAAAGGGGCCGCCTTGCAGCCCGATTCCGGAAGCCAAGGCCTGCAGGCGGGCGCTGGCGGCCGCGGCCCGGCTTTCGCTGCCGTAAAGCAGCCCGCAAAAAAAGGTCGCCGGCTCGAAACCGCTGCGCCTGGACACGCGCTCCCCCCCGCCGCCGAGATTATTCCTGCCAGGCAAGCACGAAGAGCCGGCCGTTGATGAAGGCGGCGGCCTTCTTCTTGTCGGGCGAGACCTGGTGCAGGGCGCCGGCCAGCGAGACTTGGCGGCTGCTGAAGCCCCCCTCCCCGTCCATCTTCAGCATCTCGCCGGTGTACGTCGTGACGTAGACGGTGTCGCGGTCCGAGCAATCGAGGATGGCGTCCAGGTCGCGGCGGGCGCTGACGCGCGTGCGCAGGAAAGGAGAGAGCTGGATGACCTCCAGGGCGGTCTCGCTGTAATAAAGCGCCTGGTTGCGCTCGATGAGCAGGTACAGGTTGCGGCGGTCCGGGCTGAGGGCGGCGCCCAGCACACCGGAGGCGAGCTTCTTGTACAGCCGGGAGCGGTAGTTGAACTGGTACAGGCTGCGCTGCTTGTCGCGGGTGACGACCAGAATCTCCCCCGGCTGCGGCATGAAGGCCACGACGTCCAGCTCGGAATACTGGTCTCTGCCGAGGAACATGGTCTCGTCGAACCGCGCCAGCTTGCCGCCGTCATAGGCCCAGGCCTGGAAGGCGTTCTTCAGGTCGGAGAGGACCAGGAGGAATTCCCGGTCGCCGGGGGCGAACAGGATGCGCATCTCCTCCGCGGAGGTGATGTCGAGGCGGGACCCCTTCTCCAGCAGCTTGGCCACCTCGGCGTTGGCGCCGGCGGCATCGGCCACCGCCAGGTAGCGGCGCACGAGCGGCAGCGGCGCCCGGCGCAGCGCCTCGCGGCCGCGCAGCGGGCCCCAGCGGTCGCTGGCGAATGAATAGCTGAACACGGCAACGGGGTGGTCCGGGTAAATGGGCTTGCGCCGGCCCAACCCGCTGACCACGGAAAACGGCGAAGAAAAGGCCAGGTCGGCCAGGCCGGCGTCGGTCACGTAGGCCGTGGCGCCGCTGTCGTCGAAGGCCACCTGCGCGCGCGCCATGTCCAGGGCATACCCGACCACCGGCTTCAAGCGATAGCCCCCGCCGGCGGCGAAAAGCGTGTACAGATATATTTTTTCGTTTTCGCTGGCGCTGGTGGAAAAGATGATCTTGTCCAGCCGCGGCGAGGCGAAGATCTCCTGCACCGTCCCCTCGTATTCGAAGGAATGGATCGGCTTCAGGGAGGCGGCGTCGAGCACGGTCAGCCTCTCCTTTTCGCCGCTCTTCACCGCCCCGGCGACGGCCAGGCGGTCGCGGCCGAGCCACTGCAGGCGGCGCACCGCGAAAAAGGGCAGCGACGGGGGCGCGGCGACATGATACTTGGCCGGGAACTCGCGCTTCAGCTCGGCGGCGGGCAGGCCGCTGAGCACGGCGCGCTGCAGCCAGTTCAGGACGTTGGCGCCCTTGTCCTTCAGGTGGAAAAGCCCCAGCAGCTTGTTGACC
>CAYXCX010000084.1:6348-8006 GCA_964463405.1 uncultured Clostridia bacterium | reverse complement strand
GGCGATGCCGATCGCTTCCCCCCTTTCCCCGTTTTCGGCCAGCACCGAGGCGACGTGGGCTTTGTGGTGCTGCACTTCCACGATCCTCGCTTTCGGGAACTCCGCCGCCAGCAGGCGGTTGGGATAGGCGGGATGCTTGTCGACGACGACGGCCTCCGGCCGCAGGGAAAAGAGCTTCATGAAATGGCGGCTGGCGCGCCTTTCGGCGGCCAGCGCCGAATTGGACTCGGTGTCGCCGATGTGCGGGCCGACGAAGGCGCGCCGACCATCGACCAGGCAAAAGGTGGTCTTGAGCATGCCGCCCAAGGCGAGAACGGTTTTTTGCGTGTGGAAGGGCAGGACGATCGGCAGCGGCACGTAGCCGCGGCTGCGGCGGAGAAAATACGGCTCCTTTTCGAACGCCATCGTCACCGAGTCGTCGGCGAACGAGAGGATCGGCCGGTCGTGGCTCAGGACGGCATCGCAGAGCTTCGGCAGTTCTTTGGCCGTGTCGTCAAAAAGGATCGGCTCGTCGGAGAGGTTGGCGCTGGTCATCACCAGCGGTTCGTTCATCTTCCTGATCAAGGCTTTGTGCAGCGGCGAGTAGGGAAGCATGAAGCCCAGGCGGTTCTGCCCCGGCGCAGCCAGGCGGAGCAGTCTGCCGTTTGTTTTTGCCTTGAGCAGTACGATGGGGGCCTGGGGGCTCTGCAGCAGTTTCTTTTCGGCAGTGGCAACGCGGCAGTGCCTTTGGATCATGGCCAGGGTCGCCATCAGGGCGAAGGGCTTGTGTTCGCGCCCCTTGAAGCGCCGCAGCCGCTCCAGCGCCGCCGGGTTTCCCGCCTGGCAGGCGAGGTGATAGCCGCCGATCCCCTTGACCGCCACCACCTGACCATTCTTCAGCAGCTTGGCCGCTGCCGCCAAGGGCTCCATCTTTTCGATCGTCCCGTTGCTCTTTAGTTGCAGCTTGGGCCCGCAGTCGGGACAGGAGACCGGCTGGGCGTGGTAGCGGCGATTGCCGGGATCAAGGTATTCGCGCCGGCATTCGGGGCACATGGCGAACTTCTTCATCGTGGTCTTCGGCCGGTCGTAGGGCAGCCCCGCGATGATGGTGAAGCGCGGGCCGCAGTCGGTGCAGTTGGTGAAGGGATAGTGATGCCGCCGGTCGCCGGGATCATCCATCTCTTTCCTGCAGGCGGAGCACAGGGCGATGTCGGGCGGGACCATGACTTCCTTTTCCCCCTTGCCCTCGCTCGCCAGGATGACGAATCCCTTTTCCCGGCGCTCAGGGATATTTTTCCATTTCAGCGCCTCGATCCGGCTCAGCGGGGGCGCGTTGTCTCCGATATGCCTGATGGCTTTCTGCAATCCGTCGCCCTGGATTTCGAGCACGACTTCGGATCCGATGTTCTTGACCGTCCCCGTCAGCCTGAACTTCTTCGCCTCGCGGTATAAAAACGGCCGGAAACCCACCCCCTGCACGATACCTGAAAATTGGATGCGCAGTCGCCCGCGCTCGGGAATTGCGGTTAGGCGCAGGTCCAGGGATTCTTTCAGGGCTTTCATTTGCTACCGGAGCGGTCATTATACCGCAGAGAGCTCAAAAGACCAACGGCAGCATTGGGGTCAGGTCTCAAAATTGAAAGTTATTTGATTGCCGCCAACGGTCGCGCCATAAGAGG
>CAYXCX010000084.1:0-6248 GCA_964463405.1 uncultured Clostridia bacterium | reverse complement strand
TTTTTCTTGGTGGCTAATCTCATCGTCAATTTTCATTTTTGAGACCTGACCCCGGGCAGCATTGGGGTCAGGTCTCAAAAGGCAGCATTGGGGTCAGGTCTCAAAATTGAAAGTTATTTGATTGCCGCTAACGGTTGCGCCATAAGAGGTTTTTCTTGGTGGCTAATCTCATCGTCAATTTTCATTTTTGAGACCTGACCCCGGAGACCGGAGACATTGAATCTGCCGGATATTTTTTTTACAATCATTGTCGGGAACAGGATCATTAGGAGGAGGGAAAATGAAATTCAAGACCATGGCCATCATCACCGGGATCGCGCTCCTGGCGCTGGGTCTTGGCTACTTCTTCTTCGGGGCGGTCATCGTCGGCCGCTGGCAGGTCGAGCCCACCGCGAGCGTGCTGCTGCTGGCCCGGCGCATCGGCTGCCTGTATCTGGGCCTGGCGCTCGTCTTTTTCCTGGCCTGCCGGGCGCCTGTTTCGCCCGCTCGCACGGCACTGGGAGCCGGCGCGGTTGTCATCACCCTGCTGCTGGCCGGAACCGGCGTCTATGGACTGGCCCTAGGCCATGCCGGCAAAGGCATTCTCATAAGTGCCGCGATCGAGCTCCTGCTTGGCTTCGGTTTCATATGGGTGCTGCTTGTGGAAAAGAAGAACCTAATATAAATCGTCGTTTTGGGCGAACGCAACGTTCGTCCCTTTGTGCGCGTCCTGGGGTTTGATCAATCGAACTGCCACATAACAATTCATCGTTTTCTTGGTTTTCAGGCAAATATTATTGCCCATTGCCATGATTGGTTCAATTTTGATCCTTTGGACATGGCAAGGCAAAGGCTCTGGCGCCCGGTGAATAAGACCCCTGCATTGGATTTCGTTGCCAGGGCCCGTTTTTTTGCTTCTGCCTTTTGCTGGATTATTTTCTTGGACGCTTGATTTCATCTCCTGCCCCCGCTATGATGGATCACAAAAATACGAGCAACAGGGAGGGACGATGAAGCACCATGGGATCGTCAATCAAGGGGCAGTACTGGCCATGATAGTGGCCTTTGGCCTGATGCCGGCGGCGGGCGCGCTGCGCGCGGCCAACACCCCCATCCTACAGACGTTTGCCGAGGCCGACAAGGGCGTGCTCGGCCCCCTCTGGCATGTAACCGAACCCGCCACCTGGAGCGGTTGGTGGAGTCAGCGGGCGAACACCGGGGGGGTCATCATCTATGACGCCGCCTGGAAGAACGCCAACGGGGCGATGGCCAAGGACGTCATCTATGTCGAGTCCTGGAACCGGGCCACCGGCGAGATCGTCCTCTGGCGCCAGGGGAACAACGGCCGCTACCGGGGGGTGTTTGCCAACGACAGGCTCCAGAAAGGCACCGCCTCGTGGTACGCCGCCGGCTGGACCTGGAGCGCCTTCGTGATCCGCCGCGAGCAGAATGTTCCCCAAGACGATAAGGGCAAGGTGAATTCGCTAAGGGGGAGGTGAATTCGCATAGGTAACGCTTCACGATCCATCCGCGCCGGCATTGGGGTCAGGTCTCAAAATTGAAAATTATTCGATTGCCGCCATCGGTCTCGCCATGAGAGGATTTTCTTGGTGGCCAATCTCATCGTCAATTTTCATTTTTGAGACCTGACCCCGGAGACTACACGAAATTTTCCACCATGTATCGCCGCAGGTCGTCGGGCAGGGGGCTGGTCGCCTGCACCGGCTGTCCGGTGAAGGGATGGTCGAACGCGATGCGGAAGGCGTGCAGCGCCAGGCGCGGGAAATCCTTGCCCCTGCTCTTGTTGTAGAGGACGTCGCCCAGCACCGGGTTGCCGAAATGGGCCAGGTGGACGCGCAGCTGGTGGGTGCGGCCGGTGTGGGGCATCAGTTTCACGAAGCTGAAGCCAGGAAATTCGCGGATCAGCGAGAACTCGGTCACGGCTTCGCGCTTGTCCTCGCGCTCCTCCACGGCCACCTCGAAGCGGGCGCGGTTTTTCAAGCTGCGCGCCAGCGGCCGGTCGATGGTGCCGTTGCGGAAGCGCATCTCTCCCTTGACCAGGGCCAGGTAGGTCTTCTGCATTTCCCGCCTCTGGAACAGCTCCTGCAGGCGGCGCACCGCCTCGTCGCTCTTGGCCAGGATCAGCACCCCTGAGGTGTCCTTGTCCAGACGGTGAACGATCCCCGGCCGCTCCTTCTCGGCCAGGGAGCCGAGCTGCGGGTACTCGTGGCGGAAGATGTCCAGGATCGTTTCCTGCCGGCCGCCGGCGCCGGGGTGGACGGCCAGGCCGGCCGGCTTGTCTATAATTAGCAGCCATTCGTCCTCGTGGAGCTTTTTGAGTGACCGCGATGGCGAGTAGGGGGGCCGGCTCGCAACCGGCTGCTCGACGACGACCCGGTCGCCGGGCAGGATCTCGCGGCTCTTCTTGGTTTCGGCTGCGCCATTGACCTGGACCCGGCCGGCGCGGATCAGTTTCTCTACGCCGCTGCGCGACAAATCCTGGAGACAGGCGGCCAGAAAATGGTCGAGCCGCTCCCAGGATTCAGCGGCCTGCAGCTCGGTCTTCCCGCTCACCTTTCCTCGCGAAGCCCCGCAGCAGCAGCAGGGCGGTGACGAAGCCGGCCAGCGAGACCAGCTGCGGCAGGGACAGGCTGGTCCAGGGATGGTCCATGCCGCCGAAGACGTAGCCGCGGTCGGGATCGCCGCGGAAGTACTCGACCAGGAAGCGGATCAGCGAATAGTTCAGGATGTACTGGGCGAGCACCTGGCCGCGGAAGCGCCGGCGGCCGTACAGGGTGATCAGGAACAGGAAGTTGGCCAGGTTGAGCGCGGCCTCGAATACCTGGGTGGGGTACAGGGGCACGTACAGCGGCACGCCGGTGAGGGCGTTGGCCTTGAGGTCGGTGAAGGTGGCGGCCAGGGGAAAATGGACGGCCTCGCGCCCCCAGCAGCAGCCGGCGGCGAAGCAGCCCAGGCGGCCGAAGAAGTGGCCCAGGGCCAGCCCCGGCGCCACCAGGTCGCCCAGCTGGCGGTAGCTGAGGCGGTGGCGGCGGATGAACCAGACGGCGAACACGGCGCCGAAGATCAGCCCGCCGTAGAAAGCGCCCCCCTGGGTCAGCAGGTAGACGATTTCCTTCGGGGATTTCAGGTAGTAGCCCAGGTTGGATGCCAGCAGCCAGAGCTTGGCTCCCAGCAGGCTGAGCAGCATGACCCAGAAGATGAAATCGGTGAAGACCTTCAGGTCGAGCCCCTCGCGCTTGGCCAGGGCCAGGCAGAGCAGCACGCCCAGCAGCACGCCCAGGGCGAACAGAAAGCCGTAGCTGGCGATGGTCAGGGGCCCGAGCTGGATTAGGATGGGGTGAATGGTTTCCTCCGGAACAAGGTGAGGGCGAGCAGCAGCACGCCGGCGGCGATGCCGCTGTCGGCGACGTTGAATGTCGGCCAGTGCCATGACTTCACGAACAGGTCCAGGAAGTCGACCACGTAGCCCAGGCGCAGGCGGTCCAGGATGTTGCCCAGGGCCCCGCCCAGGATCAGGGCGTAGGCCAGGAGCTCCAGGCGCTCGCCGCGGCCGGCGCGCAGGAAAAAATAAAGCACGACCAGCAGGGCCGCGACGGCCAGCGCCGTGATGGCTTTGGGCACCCAGTTGCCGTCGTGGCCGGAAAGGAAGCCCCAGACCGCGCCGGAATTGCGCACGTGCCAGAGGCGGAAAAAGCCGGGGATCACCTCGCGGGCCTCGCCCAGGGCCAGGGCGCCGGCGACCCACAGCTTGCTGGCCTGGTCGGCAAGGACCAGGGCCAGCAGCAGGAGCAGGTGGGGGATCTTGTCCTTCAGGCGCACGGGGTCACTCCCGGACCGCGGCGGCGCAGCGCGGGCACAACTCGGGGTGCGGGGCGGCGCCGGGCTCGCGGACCCAGTTCCAGCAGCGCGGGCACTTGCGCCCCTGCGCCTTGCGCACGATGATTTTTTGCTCGCCGCCCTGGCGCACGCTCAGGTTCGAGACGACCAGCACGGTCTGCAGCAGTCCGCGCTCGGCGGCCAGCAGCTCCAGTTCCGCGCCGGCGGGCAGGACGGCCTCGATGTCGGCTTCGAGCGAGTCGCCGATGAGCTTGGCGGCGCGGGCCGCCTCGATCTCCTTCAACAGCCGGTCGCGCAGGGACATGATCCGCTCCCAGCGCCCCTTGTCCACGCCGCCGCGGAGCTCCTCGTCGATTTCCGGGAAGCGCTCCAGGTGGATGAAACGGGCCTTGCCCGGCCAGGCGGGCAGGAAGCCCCAGGCTTCCTCGGCGGTGAAGGAGAGGACCGGGGCCAGCAGCAGCAGGGTCTCGCGCAGCAGGATGAACACGGCCTGCTGGCTGGCGCGGCGGCGCGGGTCGTGCGGGCGGTTGCAGTACAGGTTGTCCTTCTGGAAGTTCAGGTAGAAGGCGCTGAGGTCATTGATGAAAAAATTGAACAGCGCATGGAACAGGGCGTGGTACTCGAAGTCCTGGTAGGCCTGCAGCGCCCGCGCCTTGACCTCCTGCAGGCGGGCCAGGATGTAGCGGTCGGTCTCGGCGTAGGCGGCCACGGGCACGGCGTCGCGCTGCGGGTCGAAGTCGGACAGCACCCCGAGCATGAAGCGCCAGGTGTTGCGGATCTTGCGGTAGCTCTCGCCCAGGCGCTGCAGCATCTCCCCGCCCAGGCGCATGTCCTCCCGGTAGTCGACCATGGCCGACCACAGGCGCAGGATCTCGGCGCCGCTCTGCCGGATGATGTCCTGGGGCTCGATGGCGTTGCCCAGCGACTTGTGCATGGTCTTGCCCTGGGCGTCGAGCACCCAGCCGTGGGTGATGACGGCGCGGTAGGGGGAGGCGCCCAGGGCGCTGACGCCCACCAGCAGCGAGGAATGGAACCAGCCGCGGTACTGATCGCCTCCCTCCAGGTACAGGTCGGCCGGCCAGCGATGGCCGGGGCGCTGCCCGAGGATGCCGTGCGACGAGCCGGACTCGAACCAGACGTCGAGGATGTCCCGGCCCTTCTCGAACTCGCGGCCGCCGCACTTGCGGCAGGCGATTTCCGCCGGCAGGAAGTCGGCCGCCGGGCGGCTGTACCACGAGTTGGAGCCCTCGGCGGCGAAAATCCGTTCCACCCCTTCCACGGCGGCGGGGTCGAGGAGCGGCTCCTCGCAGCCTTTGCAGAAGAAGGCCGGCAGGGGGACGCCCCAATCGCGCTGGCGCGAGATGCACCAGTCGGGTCGGTTGGCGATCATGCTGGCGATGCGCTCCTCGCCCCAGGCCGGGATCCAGGAGGCCTGGCCGATGGCGGCCAGGGCCTTGGCGCGCAGCCCGGCCCCGTCCATGGCGATGAACCACTGGGCGGTGGCGCGGTAGATGACGGGGTTCTTGCAGCGCCAGCAGTGGGGGTAGGAGTGGGAGATGGAGCCGGCGTGGAGCAGGCTGCCGTTGGCCTTGAGGTCGGCCACGATGCGCTCGTTGGCCTGGAAGACCTGCAGCCCGGCGTAGGCGCCGGTTGTTTCGTCGAAGCGGCCGTCGGGGCCGACCGGCGAGTAGACGTCCAGGCCGTGGGCGACGCCGGCGTGGTAGTCGTCCTCGCCGTGGCCTGGGGCCGTGTGCACGCAGCCGGTCCCCTGGTCCAGCAGGACGTAGTCGGTGTTGATCAGCAGCGAGTCGCGCTCGAACAGGGGGTGGCGGGCCTTGAGGCCGGCCAGCTCGGCGCCCTTGAATTCCCGGAGACGGGTGAAGGCGTCGCCGTTGAGGGCGGCGATGGCCGGCAGCAGGGCGGAAGCGGCGATGTGCAGCTCGCCGGCCATCTCGAACAGGGCGTAGTCGGAGCCGGCGTGGACGGCGATGGCCAGGTTGGCCGGGATGGTCCAGGGAGTGGTGGTCCAGATCAGCACCGAAACCGGGCGGCCGGCGTACTCCTGAAGAAAAGGGGGCAGCTGGCGCAGGGGGAACTTGACGGTGATCGAGGGCGAGGCGTGGTCGTGGTATTCGACCTCGGCCTCGGCCAGGGCCGTGCGGCAGTGCAGGCACCAGTAGACCGGGCGCTTCTTGCGGTACACGCTTCCCTGGCGCACGAAGGAATTGAAAAAGCGGATGACCGTGGCCTCGTACTCGCGGTCCAGGGTGGTGTAGGGGCGCTCCCAGTCGCCGAAGACCCCCAGGCGCTTGAAGTCGGCGCGCTGCAGGTCGAGGAACTTCTCGGCGTAGAGCCGGCACTCCACGCGCACCTAGAGCTGGGTCATCTCCTTTGTGCGCGGCCCCAGCTTC
>CAYXCX010000083.1:0-8123 GCA_964463405.1 uncultured Clostridia bacterium | reverse complement strand
CCCACGCTACCACCACTCCATCAGCAACCTGGCCTCGCGCTGGCAGATGCAGCTCGGACTGCGCTATTTGTTCAACTGAACGGATTCAGATCTGAAAAAAACCCCGGCCCCGCGGCCGGGGTTTTTTTTTGCTATCGTGACGCGTAACGCGTGACGCGTGACGCGAAAGATTCAAACCTCAAATCGTAATTTTGGTGCTTGGGATTATAACTCTTACTCGTCACGCGTTACGCGTCACGTGGGCTTTGTTAGGCCAACTTCGGCATTACGATCTCCAGCAATCTGATGAAGTCCTCCTTCACCCGCTCCGCCGTCTCGGTCACCTCGCGGTGGCTGAGCGGCTGCTTGGAGATGCCGGCCGCCAGGTTGGTGACGCAGGAAATGCCGGCCACGCGCAGCCCCAGGTGACGGGCGCAGACGGCCTCGGGCACGGTCGACATGCCCACGGCGTCGGCCCCGAGCGCGGCCAGCATGCGGATCTCGGCCGGCGTCTCGTAGGAGGGGCCGCTCAAGGCCAGGTAGACGCCGCGGCGCGCCGGGCGGCCGATCTCCCCCAGGGCGGCGGCGAGGATATCCTGGAATTGGGGGTCGTAGACGGCGCTCATGTCGGGAAAGCGCGGCCCCAGCCGCTCGTCGTTGGCCCCGCGCAAGGGGTTGACCCCCATCAAGTTGATGTGGTCGCGGATGACCATCAGGTCGCCGGGGCGGAGTTCGCTGCCGATGCCGCCGGCGGCGTTGGTCAGCAGCAGGGCCGAGATCCCCAGCTTGCCCAAAACGCGCACCGGAAAGACCACGTCCTCGATGCCGTGGCCCTCGTAGTAATGGCAGCGCCCCTGGAGCACGGCCACGGGCTGGGCGCCGATCCTGCCCAGGACCAGGCGGCCGGCGTGGCCGGCGACTCCGGCCGTGCGAAAATGGGGAATCTCGCCGTAGGGAATGACCGCCGGCGACTCGACGCGTTCGGCGAACTCGCCGAGCCCCGAACCCAGCACCGCGCCGACGCGCGGCCGCAGCGGCGAGCGCGAGCGGATGAACGCCACGGCTTCCATGATGTTTTCATACTGCCCCATCGGCGCCTCCTGACGGACGGCCACAACCTAACATGGAGACGGGACAATGTCAAAACTACGTGACGCGTAACGCGTGACGCGTGACGAGTATGAGCTAAAATCCCAAGCACCAAAATCCGATTCCCAAATTAATCTCAAGCTCCAATTTCCCATGATCCAAACGAAAGCCCATTGATGGCCCGTCTCTTCGTTTGGATCAATCGGCCATTGGTAATTGCTTAATGCTTGATACTTGCGATTTAAAGTTTGTGTCTTCCGCGTCACGCGTCACGCGTTACGCGTCACGATTGCTTTGGCTGGTTCTTGATGGAGATGATCTCCGCGGCGATGCTGACGGCGATCTCCTCGGGCGTGCGGCTGTGGATGGGCAAGCCCACCGGCGCATGCACCCGCTCCAGGGCGCGGCGGCCGATCCCCCTGCCGCGCAGGTTGGCGAAGATGCGGGCGTTCTTGGCCGGGCTGCCCAGCATGCCCAGGTAGCGCAGGTTCTTGCGCGCCAGCTGCCCCAGGACCTTTTCGTCGGCTTGATGGCCGTAGGTCATGATCACCACGTAGCTCTGGCCGCCCTCCGCGACCAGGCGGCCGACGGAGCGGTAGCTGACCACGTGCTTTTCCTGCGCCGCGTCGTTCTCCTCCAGGGTCGCCAGCCCGGGGCGGTCATCCAGGACGCGCACGTGGAAATCGAGGCCGGCCATCAGCCGCGACAGGGCCAGGGCCACATGGCCGCCGCCGATCAGGGTCAGGGTCGGCCGCTCGCCCGTCTCCTCGCCGTAGCTCCAATCGCCGGCCGCCCGCAGCCGGAAGCCGCCTGCGGCGCGGCCGCTGCGGCCGGCCCGGAACTCCAGCCCGCGCGGCGACAGCCTCAGCCGGCCGGGCTGGTTGCGCTTCAAGGCGAAGAGAAGCGAATCCACGGCGCCGCTGTCGCTGGCGGCCAGGGGCAGCAGGGCCACGCGCTGCCAGCCCGAGCAGATCATGCCCGAGCGCCGGCCGGGTCCGGTTTCGCGGTGCAGGAGCTTCAACAGCCGCGGCCGGCCGCCGCCGCGGGCCAGCAGCTCCTGCGCCTTGTCGACCAGATCCTTCTCCGCCGCGCCGCCGCCGATGGTGCCGCAGCGGCCGCCGCTGGCGGCGACGGCCATCTTGAAGCCGGGCTTGCCCGGCGAGGAACCGCCGCTCTCGACCACCAGCAGCAGCATCAACGGCTCGCGGCCCAGCAGGTTCTCATGGACGAACTCCCAGAGCCGCGCCTGGTTCATGTTCCCCCCCTCGCCATGAGGTCGGCGTCGGCCCGCGCCAGGTCGGCCGGCGTGTCCACGTCGGCCAGCACCCCGGGATCGTCGACCTCGACTACCACGGCGCCCAGGCGGCGGATGACGTTCCCCAGGCTGGAGCCGGGAGGCTCGGCCAGGATCTCGGGAACCCGCGTCGCCGCCAGGAGCACGGGGTGGCCGCGCCGGCCGCCGCAGGCCGGGACCACCACGTCGCCGCGGGCGGCCAGGAGCTTCGCCAGCGTCTGCGGGCGCACCAGGGGCATGTCGCCGGGAAGGACGAAGAAGCGCCCGCCGCGCACCCGTCGCGCCCCGGCCTGCACCGAGGTGAGCATCCCCCGGGCATAATCGCGGTTCCGCTCCAGTTCGACGCCCGGGATGCCGGCCACCAGGGCGGCGACCTTGTGCGCCTCGGAACCGGCCACGACGATCACCCGGGAACAGACCGCGGCCAGCGTTTCCAGCCCCCACAGCAGCAGGTGGCGGCCGCCCACCTGGCGCGCCATTTTAAAGACGCCGGCGCGGCAGGAGCAGCCGCCGGCCAGCAGGATGCCGTCAACCGCCGCTTCCATCGCCTTCCTGTCCCGGGCCGCTCCCCAGCCAGCGCCCGCGGCCGGCCTCGGCGGCCAGCTTTCCCTCGGCCAGCACCGCTTCGCCGCGGCTGAGCACGAAGCGCGGGGCGCCGCGCAGCGCCATCCCCTCGTAGGGCGTGTGCCCGCCGCGCTGCCATTGCCCGGCAGCCTCGACCCGCCGCTCCTGGCGCGGATCCCAGACCACCAGGTCGGCGTCGCTGCCGGGGCGGATCGTGCCCTTGCGCGGAAAGAGGCCGAAGAGCTTCGCCGGCTTGGTCGAGACCAGGTCGACAAAGCGGGCGGCCGTGATCCGGCCGGCGAGCACGCCATGGGTGTAGAGGAGCGGCAGGCGGTACTCGACCCCGCCGACCCCCCCGGGAACCCTGGTGAAATCGTCCGCGCCGTGAAGCCGCTTGGCCTCGCTCCCGAACGGGCAGTGGTCGCTGGCCACGACCTGCACCAGGCCCGAGTCCAACCCCTGCCACAAAGCGTCACGATGCTCCGGCCCGCGCAGGGGCGGGCTCATGACCGCCTCGGCCGCCGCCTGGACCGGGCCGCGGTACAGGGATTCGTCCAGGAGCAGGTACTGCGGACAGGTCTCGACGACGGCCGCCTGACCCAGCCGGCGCGCCGCCTCGACGTGCTCCACCCCTTGGCGGGTCGACACATGGACCAGGTACAGGGGGGCGCCGGCCAGGCGCGCCATCAGCAGGGCCCGGGCGACGGCGTCGCCCTCCACCTCGGCGGGTCGCGCCTGGGGGTGAAAGGCGGCCGAGGTTTTTCCCCCGGCGATCAGCCTGTGCTGCAGGTACGCGACCATGTCTCCGGCTTCGGCGTGCACCAAAGTCAGGAAGCGCAGCCGGCGGGCGGCGTCGAGCAGGGCCAGGAACTCGCGGTCCTCCAGGCCGATGGTCTCCTTGTAGGCCAGGTAGGCCTTGACCGAGACGATCCCCTGCAGCCGGCAGCACTCCTCCAGCTCGCGCTCCAGGCCGTCGCGCCAGGCGGTGACGCTCATGTGCAGCAGGTAGTCGCAGGCGGACTTGGCCGCCGCCTGCCGCCGCGACGCCAGGGCGGCGGCCAGGGGCCGCCCTCGCGCCGGGGTCACGAAATCAATGAGCGTGGTCGTGCCGCCGGCCAGGGCGGCGCGGCTTCCCGAAAGGAAGTCGTCGGCCGAAAGCGCCTGGGGCGTTTCCAGTTCCAAGTGGACATGGGGATCGACAGCGCCCGGAAACACCTCGCAGCCCGAGGCGTCGATCACCCGGTCGGCCGCCGGCGGGGCAACTTCGGCAGCGCCCACCGCGGCGATCGTTTCGCCGTCGATCAGGACGTCGCCGCGGACAGCGCGGCCGTCGCTGACGACCGTCCCGCCGCGGACCAGGGTCTTCATCTCAAGCCAGGGTCTTCAACAGTCCGGTGCGCTCGTTGAATTCGCCGATCATCTCGTCCCAGCGCTCCGCCTGGCCGAACAGGCGCGGCCAGAGGTCGCGGTCGTGCCACAGGCGGTTGAGGTCGGCGATCTCCTTGCCCTGCTGCTCCACCCAGGTGAAGTACTTGAGGTTGTGGACGGCCTTGCGGTCGGCGTAGGTCAGCTCCTTGAAGTGGGCGTCCTCCTGGCCCCACAGGCAGCGCTCCAGGTCGCAGGACGCCTGGCGGTCGCCGTAAACGCCGCGCTCCGCCTCAAGCTCCTTCAGGCGCGAGGCGTAGAGCTCGGCGGAATCGGTGGCCACGGAAAAAACGATGTCCTCGCCGTCCAGCTCATAATGCTTGGCCGTCTTGATCGCCGCCAGCAGGTTGGCGATGGCGGAGATGCCCAAAAGCGGCAGCGCGCCGGCCTGCTCCGGGCCCAGGCCCAACTCGAGAAGGCGGCGGCGGCCGGCCGGCTCGTTGAACAGGCGCAGCAGGCGCAGGCAGTCCTCGTCGTCGACGGCGGCCAGCGCGTCGGTGTTGCGCGCGTTGTGGATCCAGGGCACGTGCTTGTCGCCGATGCCCTCGATGCGGTGGCCGCCGAAGCCGTTCTGCAGCAGCGTCGGGCACTGCAGCGCCTCGCAGGCCACGACGCGCAGCTCCGGGAAGCGCCCGCGCAGGAAATCGCCGGCGGCGATGGTGCCGGCCGAGCCGGTGGCCGAGACGTAGGCGGCCAGGCGGCCGCGGGGTCCGGCGACGGCCCGGAAAGCCTCCTCGACGGCGGGCCCGGTGTTGACAAAATGCCAGACGGCGTTGCCGAACTCCTCGAACTGGTTGAAGATGACGCACTCGGGCCGCGTCTGGCGGATCTCCCAGCACTTGTCGTAGATCTCCTTGACGTTGGACTCGCAGCCCGGCGTGGCGATGACCTCGGCGCCGATCTGCCGCAGCCAGTCGAAGCGCTCGCGGCTCATCATCTCGGGCAGGATGGCCACGGCGGTGCAGCCCATGAGAAAGGAGTCGAAGGCGCCGCCGCGGCAGTAGTTGCCGGTCGAGGGCCAGACCGCCTTGTTGCGCGTGGGGTCGAAACGGCCGCTGACCAGGGCCGGCGCCAGGCAGCCGTAGGCGGCGCCGACCTTGTGGGCGCCGGTGGGGAACCACTTGCCCAGCAGCAGCACGACGCGCGCCCGCACCCCGGTCAATTCGCGCGGCAGCTCCAAAAAATTGACGCCGGCGAACAGCCCGCCCTTCTCCCGCGGCTCGTTCTTCCAGGTGATGCGGAAAAGATTGAGCGGATGCAGATCCCACAGGCCGATGCCGCGCAGCCTGTCCTGGATCCGGGCCGGGATCTTCTCCGGATGGCGCTGCTCGGCGAAGGTGGGCAGGATGATGTTTTTTTCGCGGAAGCGGGCGACGGTCTTTTCCAGCACGGCGGCATCCACAACGCGGTCGATGAGTTCGATCATGGCGGCTCCTGATGCAATATGGGCATTCTGCGCCATTGGACTGGAGGTGTCAATAGCGCCAAGCTCAGGGAAGAGCAAGGGTAGAGACTTGGGCCGCGTATGCTATAATGAAGGATGGACAAAATTACATTGACCCTGCCCGATGGCGGCCGGATCGCCGCGCCCCCGGAAAAAACCCTTTTCGAGCTCTCGCGGGGCGCCTCGGGACTGGTGCTGGCCGCCCGCCTGGACGGCGACCTGGTCCCGCTGGACCTCGCGCCCGGGCGCGACGCCCGCCTGGAATGGGTGACCTACGGCGAAAAAGCCGGCGTCGAGGTCTACCAGCGCAGCGCATCCTTCATCCTGAACATGGCCGTGGCCGAGTTGTTCCGCAACACGCGCCTGGTCATCGGCCATTCGATCTCCTTCGGCTTTTACTACGACTTTGCCTGCGGCATCCCGGTCAGCCAGGAGCTGCTCAACGAGATCCGCGCCCGCATGCTGGAGATCTGCGGCCGCGACCTGCCCTTCCGCCGCCTCGGGCTGGGGCGGGAGGAGGCGGTGCGCTATTTCGCCGAGCGGGCCATGAGCGACAGCCGCCGCCTGGCCGAGCATTTTCCCGGCGAATCCCTGCAGGTCTACGAGTGCGGCCCGTTCGCCAACCTGGAGATCTACCCCCTGGCCTACTCCACCAGCGCCGTGTCGCGCTTCGAGCTGAAAACCTACAGCCCCGGCTTCGTCATGCTCTTTCCCGAGCCCGACGACTTCACCGTCAACAGCCACATCGGCAAGACGCGCAAGCTGTTCCAGATCTACCAGGAGAGCAAGGAGTGGGGCACCATCCTGGGCGTCAGCGACGTGGGGCGCTTCAACCAGATCGTCGCCCGCGACAACGTGTCGGAGATCATCAAGGTGGCCGAGGCGCTGCACGAGAAAAAAATCGCCCGCATCGCCGATGCCATCTGCGAGCGCCGCGACGACCTGCGCCTGGCCCTGGTCACCGGCCCGTCGGCGGCCGGCAAGACGACCTTCTGCAAGCGGCTGTCGGCCCAGCTGCAGGCCAACGGCATCCGGCCGCTGGCCCTGTCCATGGACAACTACTTCGTCGACCGCGAAGCCTGCCCGCGCGACGAATCCGGCGAACTGGACTTCGAGGCCGTTGAGGCCCTTGACCTGGAGCTCTTCAACCGCCACCTGTCGGACCTGCTGGCCGGCCGCGAGGTGCCGGTGCCCAAGTTCGACTTCGAAACCGGGCGCCGCGCCCCGGGCCACGCCCTCACCTGGCTCGAGGACGACCAGGTGCTGCTGGTCGAGGGCATCCACGCCCTCAACCCGCGCATCAGCGCCTCGGTCGACGAACGGGCCAAGTTCCGCGTCTACATCTCGGCGCTGACGCAGCTGACCCTCAACGACCACAGCCGCCTCTCCACCACCGACACGCGCATGCTGCGGCGCATGGTGCGCGACAGCCGGTACCGCAATTACAGCGCCGCCGAGACCCTGCGGCGCTTCCCCTCGGTCATCCGCGGCGAGCGGCGCAACACCTACCCCTTCCAGGAGAACGCCGACGTGATGTTCAATTCGGCGCTGGTCTACGAGCTGGCGGTCCTGCGCGACCTGGCCGCGCCGCTGCTGCAGGCCATCCCCCGCGCC
Organism: uncultured Clostridia bacterium; assembly: GCA_964463405.1. Classification (GTDB taxonomy): domain Bacteria; phylum Acidobacteriota; class Aminicenantia; order UBA2199; family UBA2199; genus UBA2199. The sequence goes on along the minus strand of CAYXCX010000083.1, from coordinate 714 downwards.
GACACGGCGTACGCCGAGGCGCAGCGGCTGCTGACGTTTCTCCGCCTTTTCCGGCCGGTGGCCGCCGACGAGGTGCCGCCGACCTCGATCCTGCGCGAGTTCATCGGCGGCTCCAGCTTCCGCTACTGAGCCAGCCGCTTCCAGAGCCGCTCGGCGCCGGCGCGGGTCAGGGCCAGCACCTCCTGCTCGTCGACGTTCAGCACCCGGCGGTTCTCCACGATCAGGCGGCCGCGGGCGATGACGCTCTCCACATGGCAGGCGCTCATGCCGTAAAACAGGTGGCCCAGGAAATTGTCCTCGGTAAGCGGCGTGGGCGTCGGGTAGTCGAGGACCAGCAGGTTGTTCTCGCCGTCGCCGGCGAAGCCGTTCTCGGCCAGGTAGTCGTGGACGCGGCGCAGCCGCGAGTAGATTTCGGCCAGGTCGGCGCGCTCGGGCTCGATGCCGCTGAAATAGGCCGCCTGCGCCGAGCGCAGCATGTCGGAGTGCATGCCGTCGGTGCCCAGCATGACGCGGCTGCTCAGCCCTTCGCCGCGGAACAGGCCGACGCGGTTGTTCAGGTTGCTTTCCATGTTTTCGGCAACCCAGGCCGGCGAGCCCTTGAGCAGGGCCCGCTCCGCGCGGCCCAGGGGCAGGCCGTGTACCAGGATGGTGCGCGAAAGATCGAGGACGCCGGCCCCCTGGAAGCGCTCGACCACCCGGCAGCCGTACAGGGAA
>CAYXCX010000082.1:4992-8141 GCA_964463405.1 uncultured Clostridia bacterium | reverse complement strand
CAATATTCTTTAGTCAAGAATTGAAAGTTTGAACTAAATCAACTCTTTGACAGTCTTACCTTCAGTATCGTAAGCTATTTCTAAATTAATACGTCTGTCCTGAGAGTTAAAACGGCATACAACTATATCTATTTTATCTCCTACTGAAATTTCTTTTCCTGTTTTATTTTTGTAATCTAATACTTCTTTTTGTGGCAAAAGAGCTTCTACACACTTGAATATTTCAACAAAAGCTCCAAATTTTTTGATTCTTGTAACAAAACCTTTCAAGATATCGCCATCATTAATTTGTTCTTTAGCAAGTGTCCAAGGGTCTTCTAAGAGATTTTTCAAACTGAGGCTGACTCTATGTTTAATTAAATCAACGGAAATTACCTCAACTTTTATCATATCACCAATTTTTAAGACATCAGAAGGAAATTCGACCCAATGCCACGCTATTTGTGAAAGTGGTAAAAGACCGTCTACACCGCCTAAATCAATAAAAGCTCCAAAATCAGTCAAACGTACAACTTCACCTTCTACAACTTCTTCCGCCTCGACCCCATCGGCGACCACATCGTCAACATGTGCCTGGGGACGGCCTGCCACGTCAAGGGCGCCTCGGAGATCATCCGCGCCCTCGAGAAGGAGCTGGGGATCAAGGTGGGCGGCACCACCGCCGACCGCTTCTACACCCTGTCCACGGCGCGCTGCTTCGGCGCCTGCGGCCTGGCCCCGGTGCTGATGCTCGACGATGAAGTGTACGGCCGGCTCAACCCGCAGAAGGCCATCCAGATACTTCGCGACATGAAGGCCCGGGCCGGGGAAGCGGCCGCCGCCGGGAAGAAGGAGGAAAAATGAAGCTCGAAGACCTCAGGAAAATCCGCGAAAAAGCCGAGAAGGATATGCTGCTGCGCGCCGCCAAGACGCGGCTGAAGGTGGTGGTGGGCATGGGCACGAGCGGCATCGCCGCCGGCGCCCGCGAGACGCTGAAGGCCTTCCTGGACGAGATCGAGAAGCGCGACCTGCGCGACGTCGTCGTCACCCAGGCCGGCGAACGGGGCCTCAGCTCCCACGAGCCGATCGTCACCGTCATCGAGGAAGGAAAGCCCTCGGTGGTCTACGGCCACGTCGACGGCGAGCTGGCGCGGCGCATCGTGGCCGAGCACCTGGTCAACGGCAACCCGGTCTCCGCCGCCATCATCGAAGTCAGGGAATAAGCGAGCGAGGACGGCATGAAAAAACGGCTGGACGTGCTGGTCTGCGGAGGGGGCGCCTGCATCTCCTCCCACAGCCATGACTTCAAGGAAACGCTGAGGGAAGAGATCGAGAAGGCCGGCCTGAGCGGCGAAGTCAACCTGGTCGAGACCGGCTGCATGGGCCCCTGCGAGCAGGGGCCGGTGATGGTCGTCTATCCCGACGGCTCCTTCTACTGCAAGCTCAAGGCGGAGTACGCCGAGCGCATCGTCCAGGAGCACTTCCTGAAGGGGCGGCCGGTGCAGGAGCACCTGTGGCAGGCCCCCGAGGCGCGGCGCATCGTCGAGGAAAAGAAGCAGGTGCCGTTCTTCGAGAAGCAGCGCAAGATCGTCCTGTCCAACTGCGGCATGATCGACCCCGAGAACCTCGACGAATACATCGCCACCCGCGGCTACGAGGCCCTGGGCCTGGCGCTGACGCAGATGACCCGCGAGGGGGTGATCGACCTCATGACGCGGTCGGGCCTGCGCGGCCGCGGCGGCGCCGGCTTCTCCACCGGCATGAAGTGGAAGTTCGCCTACGACAGCCCGGGAGGGCAGAAGTACGTCCTGTGCAACGCCGACGAGGGCGATCCCGGCGCCTTCATGGACCGCGCCGTGCTCGAGGGCGACCCGCACTCGGTGCTCGAGGGCATGGCCATCGCCGGCTACGCCATCGGCGCCGACAAGGGCTACGTCTACGTGCGCGCCGAGTACCCGCTGGCCATCCAGCGGCTGAACGCAGCCATCGCCCAGGCGCGCCAGGCCGGGCTGCTGGGCGAGAACATCCTGGAGACCGGCTTCCGCTTCGACGTCGAGCTGCGCATGGGCGCCGGCGCCTTCGTCTGCGGCGAGGAGACGGCGCTGATGGCCTCGGTGGAGGGGCTGCGCGGGCAGCCGCGCCCCAAGCCGCCCTTCCCGGCGGTCAAGGGGCTTTGGGGCAAGCCCTCGATCATCAACAACGTCGAAACCCTGGCCACCGTGCGCCACATCCTCCTCAACGGCTGGGAGTGGTTCGCCGCCATCGGCACCGAGAAGAGCAAGGGCACCAAGGTCTTCGCCCTGTCGGGCAAGGTGACCAACACCGGCCTGGTCGAGGTGCCCATGGGCATCACCCTGGGCGAGCTGGTCTACGACATCGGCGGCGGCATTCCCGGCAACAAGGCCTTCAAGGCCGCCCAGACCGGCGGCCCCTCGGGCGGCTGCATCCCCGCCAAGTACCTGAACACGGCGCTGGACTACGAGTCGCTGAAGGCCCTGGGCTCGATCATGGGCTCGGGCGGCCTGATCGTCCTCGACGAGGACAGCTGCATGGTCAACATGGCCAAGTACTTTCTCGAGTTCTCGCTCGAGGAGTCGTGCGGCCAGTGCGTCCCCTGCCGCGTGGGCCTGAAGCAGATGCACGCCCTGCTGGAAAAGATCACCACCGGCACGGGCACCCTGGCGGACCTGGAGAAGCTGGAGGCCCTGGCCTACACCGTGCGCGCCACGTCGCTGTGCGGCCTGGGGCAGGCGGCGCCCAACCCGGTCATCTCGACCATCAAGTACTTCAAGCACGAGTACATCGAGCACATCCGCGACAAGCGCTGCTCGGCCGGCGTCTGCGCCGCCCTGTTCGTGGCCCCCTGCGTCAATGCCTGCCCGGCGGGCGTCGACGCCGCCTCCTACGTCTCGTACATGGGCGACGGCCGCCGCCGCGAGGCCTATTTCCAGCACATGCAGAACAACCCCTTTCCCATCGTCTGCGGCCGCGTCTGCCCGGCGTTCTGCGAGACGAAATGCTCGCGCGGCAAGTACGACCAGCCCCTGGCCATCCGCGAGATCAAGCGGCTGTTCGCCGAGTACGCCATCGAGGAAGGCTTCGGCTTCGCCCCGCCCGCCCGGCCGCACAAGGAGAAGGTGGCGGTCATCGGCGCCGGCCCGGCCGGCCGT
>CAYXCX010000082.1:312-4982 GCA_964463405.1 uncultured Clostridia bacterium | reverse complement strand
GCCTTCTACCTGACCCGGCTGGGCTACCTGCCGGTGGTCTTCGAGGCGCTGAAGGTGGCCGGCGGCATGATGAAGGTGGGCATTCCCGATTTCCGCCTGCCCAAGGACAAGCTGCAGGCCGAGATCGACGTCATCGCCCGCGCCGGCGTGGACATCAAGTTCAACTCCACGGTGGCCTCGGTCGACGATTTGCAGAAGAAGGGCTTCGCCGCCGTCTTCATCGCCAGCGGCGCCCACCAGGCCCAGAAGCTCACCATCGAGGGCAGCGACCTGAAGGGCGTCTTCTCCGGCATCGACTTCCTGCGCGACGTCAACCTGGGCAAGAAGGTCGGCCTCGGCGACGACGTGGTCGTCATCGGCGGCGGCTCGACGGCCATGGACGCCGCGCGCATGGCCCGCCGCCTGGGGGCGCACAACGTGCGCCTGGTCTACCGCCGCACCCGCGCCGAGATGCCCGCCCAGCTCGAGGAGGTGGTCGGCGCCGAGGAGGAGGGGGTCGAGATGGACTTCCTGGCCAACCCGCTGCGGGTGGTCGGCAGGAACGGCAAGGCCGTCGGGCTGCACTGCATCAAGACCGAGCTGGCCGACTTCGACGACTCGGGCCGGCGGCGCCCCATCCCGGTGGCCGGCAGCGAGTACACCATCCGCGCCAGCGCCGTCATCTACTGCCTGGGCCAGAAGCTGAGCCTGGGCCTGACCGGCGGCAAACTCAGCCTGGACCGGCGCGGCCACATCGCCGTCGACCCGCAGACGATGGCCACCAGCATGGAGGGGGTGTTCGCCGGCGGCGACGCCGTCAACCCCTCGACCGTCATCGAGAGCGTGGCCCAGGGGCGCAAGGCGGCCGTCGCCATCGACCGCTTCTTCGGCCGCGCCGGCGCCCTGTTCGCCAAGCCGCGCCAGGTGGTGGCGGTGCAGTACGACGAGGAAGCCTACCTGAAGACCCTCGCCCGCAAGGAGCCGCACCTGGAGGACCCGGAGCGGCGCGTCGCCCATCCGGGCCTGGAAGCCAGCCGCGGCCTGACGTTGGACGAGGCGGTCGAGGAGGCGCGGCGCTGCCTGCACTGCGACCGCGTGCAGCCGCCGCAGCAGGAGAGCGTCGCGGCCGAGACCGTGGCCATCGAGGCCATGCTGTGAGGTGTTCATGAAGCGCGACAAGATCCTGAAGAAGCACGCCGCCGCCGGCGACAGCCTGCTCGCCATCCTGCATGACCTGCAGGATGCGAGTCCCGAGCACTACCTGAGCGACGCCGACCTGCGCGCCGCTGCCGACTACCTGCGCCTGCCCTACGGCTTCGTCCACGGCGTGGCCTCCTTCTACACCATGTACAGCCTGAAGCCGCGCGGCAAGAACCTGATCCGCGTCTGCCAGTCGCCGCCCTGCCACCTGCTCGGCTCGTCGACCATCTCGCGCGAGCTGATCAAGCTGCTGGGCGTCGGCTTCGGCCAGACCACGCCCGACAAGCAGTTCACCCTGGAAATGACGTCCTGCCTCGGCGTGTGCGGCGTGGCGCCGGCGATGATGGTCAACGACCGCGTCTACGGCAACCTGACCGTGGAGCGCATCGCGGGCATCATCGACGACCTGAGGAGGGGCCAATGAGCGTCTTTCGCACGCACGTGCTGCTGCCCATCGACGTGGGGACGGCCCAGGCCGGCGTGTTCGAGGTCAAGCGCCGGCTGGAAAAGGAGCTGGGCGTCCGCCAGATGCTCGGCGAGGTCAAGGTGCTGGAAAGCGGCACCGTGGGCCTCGTCGGCAAGGGCGTCATCCTGGCCGTCTACCCCGACCGCATGTACTATTTCAACGTGCGCGAGGCGGACGTGCCGCGCATCGTCGACGAGCACCTGCTCAAGGGGCGGGTGGTCGCCGGGCTGGACCATGCCGCCATCGCCGTATCCCCAGCCGCCCCCGGGGCCAAGGTGGGCCTGACCCGCGCCCAGCGGCGCATCATCCTGGACAAGGCCTGGACGGTCGATCCGGAGAACATCGACGAGGTCATCGCCGCCGGCGGCTATCGCGGGCTGGAGAGAATCTTCGCCGAGAAGCGGTCTCCCGAGGCGGTGATCGAGGAGATCAAGAAGTCGGGGCTGCGCGGCCGCGGCGGCGCCGGCTTTCCCACCGGCATGAAGTGGGAATTCACGCGCAAGGCCCCGTCTGGCGCGGGGCGGACGGCCCCGTCTGGCGCGGGGCGAACGGCCCCGTCTGGCGCGGGGCGAACGGCGGCCGGCGGCGAGAAGTACGTCGTGTGCAACGCCGACGAGGGCGAACCGGGCACCTTCAAGGACCGGCTGATCCTCGAAGGCGACCCGCACCGCCTGATCGAGGCCATGACCATCGCCGGCTACGCCATCGGCGCCGGGCGCGGCTTCGTCTACATCCGCGGCGAGTACCAGCTCTCCATCGACCGCCTGCAGAAAGCCATCGCCCAGGCCAGGAAATACGGGCTGCTGGGGGACGACATCCTGGAGAGCGGCTTCTCCTTCGACCTGGAGATCCGCAGGGGGGCCGGCGCCTACGTCTGCGGCGAGGAGACGGCGCTGATCGAGTCGCTGGAGGGCAGGCGCGGCAACCCGCGCGTCAAGCCGCCCTACCCGGTGACCCACGGCCTGTGGCAGAAGCCGACGGCGGTGAACAATGTCGAGACCCTGGCCAACGTGCCGGGAATCGTCGCCCGCGGCGCCGACTGGTTCCGCCAGATCGGCACCGACAAGTGCCCGGGCACCAAGGTCTTCACCGTCCTGGGCCACGTCGAGTACCCGGGGCTGGTCGAGGCCGACATGGGCACGCCGCTGCGCGAGATCATCTTCGGCTTCGGCGGCGGCGTCAAGGGCGGCCGCCGGTTCAAGGCGGCGCTGCTGGGCGGCGCGGCCGGCGTTTTCGTCCCCGACAGGCTGCTGGACGTCAAGATGGACTTCGAGAGCCTGAAGGAGAACAAGGCGGTCCTGGGATCGGGGGCGGTGCTGGTGATGGACGAGACGGCGTCGGTCGTCGAGATGCTCTTTGCCATCGCCAAGTTCTTCGCCCACGAGTCGTGCGGCCAGTGCGTCCCCTGCCGCATCGGCACGAGGCAGATGCTGGACATCGCCTGGCGCCTCCGCCAGGGCCGGGGCCGCGCCGGCGACCCCGAGGCCATGCTGCAGCTGGCCGAGACGATGTTCAAGACGTCGCTCTGCCCGCTGGGCCAGTCGCTGATCATGCCGGTCCGCAGCGCGCTGGAATATTTCGGCGAAGAATTCGCCCTGGCCGTCGGCCAGGCCGGGAAAGCATAAGGAGGAATCCATGTCGGAAATGGTCACCATCGTCATTGACGGAAGGGAAATCCAGGCCGAAAAGGGCGCCAACCTGCTGCAGGCGGCCCGCGCCAACGGCTTCGACATCCCCGGTCTCTGCTTTTATGAAAAGGTAACCCCGACGGGCGATTGCCGTTTGTGCATGGTCAAGATCGAGGGCCGCCCCGGCATGGTCCCCTCCTGCCTGGTCAAGGTCGAGGCGGGAATGAAGGTGACGGCCTTCGACGAGCAGCTGGAGTCGACGCGCAAGATGCTGGCCGACGTGCTGCTCTCCGAGCACAACGACGACTGCATCACCTGCGACCGCGACGGCGACTGCATGATCCAGGACCTGGCCTTCCGCTACGGCCTGGACACCCCCAAGCGCACCTTCGCCCCGGTGTGGCGCGAAGTGCCGCAGGCGCCCGATGCGACGGCCCCGGTCCTGGCCTACGACTCCTCCAAGTGCATCAAGTGCGAGCGCTGCGTCAAGGCCTGCTGGGAGATCCAGGGCAAGGGCGTGCTGAGCATGGCCCAGCGCGGCATCCACAGCCACGTGGTGGCCGGCACCGGCCAGTGGACCCTCTCGGAGTGCGACGGCTGCGGCGAGTGCGTCCAGGCCTGCCCGGTGGGCGCCCTGATGGAAAAGCCCAACTACGGCGCGCGCGTCAAGAAGAAGGACGTCGAGCGCAAGGTGGTCACCACCTGCCCCTACTGCGGCGTCGGCTGCCAGCTCGAGCTCTGGATCCGCAACGACCGCATCGTCAAGGTCAAGGGCGCCGACATCGTGCCCAATTTTGGCGCCTGCTGCGTCAAGGGCCGCTTCGGTCTCGACTTCGTCCACCGCGCCGACCGCCTCACCAAACCGCTCATCCGCAAGGAAGGCGCGCTGGTGGAAAGCACGTGGGACGAGGCCCTAGACCTGGTCGCCGCCAGGCTCGGCGCCATCAAGAAGGAGCACGGCCCCGCCGCCCTGGCCGGGCTTTCCTCGGCCAAATGCACCAACGAGGAGAACTACGTTTTCCAGAAGTTCGTGCGCACCGCGTTCGGCTCGAACAACGTCGACCACTGCGCCCGTTTGTGCCACGCCTCGACCGTCGCCGGCCTGGCCCGCTCCTTCGGCTCGGGGGCCATGACCAATTCCATCGAGGAGCTCGAGCGCGCCGAGGTCATCCTGGTCACCGGCTCCAACACCACCGAGACCCACCCGGTCATCGCCACGCGCATTAAAAAGGCCGTCCTTTTCCACGGCGCCAGGCTCATCGTCATCGACCCGCGGCGCATCGACCTGGTCCCGTACGCCGAGAAGTACGGCGGCATGTGGCTGCGCCAGAAGAACGGCAGCGACGTGGCCTGGGCGAACGGCCTGATGAACGTCATCATCGGCGAGGGGCTGCTGG
>CAYXCX010000082.1:0-302 GCA_964463405.1 uncultured Clostridia bacterium | reverse complement strand
GAGTTCGTCAAGACCCGCACCGAGGACTACGAGGCGCTCAAGAAGGTCGTCGAGAAGTTCACGCCCGACAGGGTGGAGACGATCACCGGCATCCCCGCCGCCCGGCTGCGGGAGGCGGCGCGGCTGTACGCCAAGGCCGGTTGCGCCTCCATCGTCTACTCCATGGGCATCACCCAGCACACCACCGGCACCGACAACGTCATGTCCATGGCCAACCTGGCCATGCTCACCGGCAACCTGGGCAAGGAAGCGTGCGGGGTCAATCCCCTGCGCGGCCAGAACAACGTGCAGGGCTCCTGCGA
>CAYXCX010000081.1:0-8233 GCA_964463405.1 uncultured Clostridia bacterium | reverse complement strand
CCCGCTCCTCGCGGTCCAGGTGCAGGCCGTGCACCAGGATGGTGCGCGAAAAATCGAGGACGCCGGCCTCCTGGAAGCGCTCGACCACCCGGCAGCCGTACAGGGAATAGGTCGTCTCCTGGTCGACGGCGTCCTCGGCGGCGTGGACATGGAGGCCCGACATGTACTTGCGCGCCAGGGCCACCGCCCGCTGCAGCAGCTCGTCGCCGACGGTGAACGAGGCGTGCAGGCCGACCAGGCAGGGCTTGCCGGCGGCCAGCCGGTTGCCGGTCTCGGCCAGCCCCTTTTCGCAGGCGGCCGCGCCGTCGCGGTCGGAGAGCTCCAGGCAGGGCAGCACCCCCACCCCCACCTCGGCGAAGGCGCCGGCGATGGCGTCGAGCGACCCCTCGACGGCGGTGGGCGAGGAGGGGTGGTCGATGACGTAGGGGACGCCGCAGCGGGCGCACTGCAGCGCCGTGGCCAGCGCCGACAGCAGGACCAGCTCGGGGTCCAGGGCGCGGTCCAGCTTCCACCACACGTATTCCAGCTTCTGGGCGAAATCGGCCGGCGCCTTCAGCGGCGGCGGCATGCCCCGGGACAGGGCCGAGTAGGCGTGGTGGTGGCCGCAGGCGAAGGAGCGGGTGACCAGCTTGCCGCTGCAGCAGAGGACGCGGTCGCCGGCGGCCGGCTCGGCCGGCACCTCGCTGACAAACTCCAAACCGCCCTCGTCCCCCTCCTCAACCCGCAGGTGGCCGCGGGTGAACTTCAGCGTCCGCCAGTCGACATGGGTGGCGTCTTTCAGGTACAGGCTCATGTTCGCTTCTCCTTCCGCTCCAGCGGCAGTTGCAAGCGGCGGCGGCCGTCGCGCAGGCACAGGGCGTTGGCCACGGCGGCGGCGGTCGGCACCAGGCCGATCTCGCCCACCCCCTTGGCGCCGTAGGGGCCGAGCTCGTCGGCCACCTCCACCGGAATCACCTCGATGCGCGGCACGTCGCCGGCCCGCAGCAGGCCCAGCTCGGCCAGGCGGCCGCCGGGGATGCCTGCCGCCAGCGGCAGGTCCTCGCTCAGGGCGTAGCCCAGGCCCATGACCACGGCGCCCTGGATCTGCCCCTCGAAGAGGGTGGGGTTGACCACCCGGCCGGCATCGTGGGCGGCGACGATGGCGCTGACCCGGCCGCGCTCGTCGAGGATCGCCAGCTGGGCGGCGTAGCCGTACGAATAGTGGCTGACGGCCGGCTCCGCGCTGCCGGGGGGCGTGGTCCAGTCGCAGCGCCAATGGCCGGGATAGACCCGCCCGGCCAGCGCCGCCAGCGGCTTGTCGCGAAGGTCGCGGCACAGGGCGGCGCAGGCGGCGATCAGGGCGTTGCCCACCAGCGAGGTGGCGCGCGAGGCGGTGGTCATGCCGCTGCGCGCCTCGTGGGCGGTGTCGACGCGCACTTCCATCCGCTCCGGATCGAGCCCCGTCTCCTGGCTCACCACCTGGCGGGCCACGGTGTGCACCCCCTGGCCCATCTCGGTCCAGCCGTGGTGGATGACCAGCCTGCCGCCGGGCAGGACCTCGATCTTGACCCGGGAATCGTCGGGGACGCCGTTGCCGATGCCGGTGTTCTTGATGCCGCAGGCCAGGCCGGCATTTCGCTCGGCATAGAACCTCTCCTTGAGGGCCAGCAGGCAGGGGCGCACGCCGACGTCCCGGCCCAGCACCTGGCCGGAAGCGGTCATGCGCCCCTCGGCGAGGGCGTTGTCGTAGCGGAAGCGCCAGCGGTCGAAGCCCCCCATCTGGCAGAGCATGTCGATGCAGCCCTCCATGGCGAAGGTCACCTGGTTGACGCCGAAGCCGCGCATGGCGCCGCTGGGGACATTGTTCGTGTAAACCGCCCTGGCCTCGATGTCAGCGGCCGGAACGTGGTAGGCGCCGCTGGCGTGGCCGGCCGCCCGCTCCAGCACCTTGCCCCCCACCGAGGCGTAGGCCCCGGTATCGCCGACGATGCGCGCCTTGAGCGCCGTCAGCCGCCCCTGGCGGTCGCAGCCCAGGGCGTACTCCATGACGAAGGGGTGGCGCTTGGGGTGCATGCGCAGCGACTCGGGGCGGCTGAGCCTGACACGCAGCGGGCGCTTCAGCAGCCAGGCCATCAGGGCGGCATGGCCCTGGACGGTCAGGTCCTCCTTGCCGCCGAAGCCGCCGCCGTTGGCCACCTGGATCACCCGCACCGCTTCCGGTCTGAGCCCGAGCAGCGCGGCCACCTGGCGCCGGTCCTCGTAGACCCCCTGCCCCTGCGAGTAGAGACGGACGCCGTCCCCCTCGGGCAGGGCCACGGCGGCCTCGGGCTCGAGGAAGGCGTGCTCGATTCGCTGGGTGCGGAACACGCCGGAGGCGACGTGGGCCGAGGCGGCCAGGATGGCGTCGACGTCGCCGCCGCGGCGGATGACGGTCTTTTCCAGCAGGTTGCCGGCGGCATGGACGCGGATGGGGCTGTTCTCGGCGGCCAGGGCATCGGTCAGCGGCTCCAGAACCTCGTACTCGACCTCGACGGCGGCGGCGGCGGCGCGGGCCTGCGCCTCGCTGGCGGCGGCCACGGCGGCCAGCACGTCGGCCCCGCTGCGCACGGTCTCGCCTGCGGCGACCAGCAGCGGCCAGTCGGCCACCACCAGCCCCATGTGCCGCTCTCCGGGAACGTCGGCGGCGGTGAAGACCCGCAACACGCCGGGCATGGCGGCGGCCCGGCCGGTGTCGATGCGCCGGACGACGGCGCGGGCGTGGTCGGAAAAGCGCAGGGCGCCGTACGCCAGCCCCGGAACGCGCAGGTCGGCGACGAAGGGGCGGCGGCCGAGGGCGGTCTCCAGCGCCTCGTACTTGGGCAGGCGGCCGCCGACGCCCGTTCTGCCGTCGGCGTCAGGAGCCGGGTCGCCGGCCAGCAGGCCGGCGGCATGCTCGATGGCCTCGACGATCTTGACATAGCCGGTGCAGCGGCACAGGTTGAGCTTCAGCGCCGCCACGATCTGTTCGCGGCTGGGGCGGGGGTTCTCCTGCAGCAGGATCTTGGCACGCATGAGGAAGCCGGGAGTGCAGAAGCCGCACTGCACCGCACCCTTGGCGACGAAGGCCCGGCCCAGGGGCAGGCGCAATTCGTCCGCGACCCCCTCCAGGGTGACGACCTTGCCCCCGGCGACCTTCTTCATCCGCGTCACGCAGGCCAGGGCCGGGCGGCCGTTGAGCTCCACCAGGCAGGCGCCGCACGCCCCCTGCCCCGAGCAGCCGTCCTTGGGCGACGTGATGCCGGCCTCCAGGCGCAGATAATCGAGCAGCGAGCGGCTCTCGTCTCCGGAGTACTCGGCAGGCTGGCCGTTGAGTTCGAACGAGATCATTTTGGCATTATAGCACAAGAGAAAGCGCACCATTCAGCCGCTGGAAAGCAAGCCGGCCTAATACGGTCCGACGTTCGAGGTCCGACGTTCGACGTAACGAAAGCCATTTGCTTGGGAGCATGACGATCTCTAAGCAGGTGCTGTGGCACAAAGCCGGATCAAAATTGCAAATACGCTCCACGTTCCAATCCCCAGGAGGGTACGCTGCAAGCAAACGACCAAAACGAAGGCGCTGTTCTGGCGGAAGTCAGATTCAAATTAATAAGCCGCCCACATGTCCGTGGCCGATCACCAGGTCCGGCTCGCGCTTCTCCTGATCTCATCACGGGTCACGCATCACGAAAGATCGTTGTTTCGCTGCTTCTGCCACTATCACTACCACTATCACTATCACTATAACTGAGAGTTCGATAAACTCCTAAATCTGGGATGCCTGTCGGCGGCCAGGCTGACGATGCGGCTGCCCATCTGGCCGTAGGATATGCCCGCGTCGGCCGCCGCCTGCGTCAGCGAGGTCAGCGGGTTGATGTCGGGGTTGGGGTTGACGTCGATCACGTGGAAAACGCCGTCGCGCAGGCGCACGTCGATGCGGCCGTAGTCGCGGCAGCCGCAGGCCCGGTAGGAAGCCAGGACGATGCGCTCCAGCTCCCTCTCCTCCTCCGGCTCCAGCAGCGCCGGCACGTGCAGGACGATCTTTTCGTACAGCCGGGACTTGGAATCGTACTTGGCCTCGTAGGTGAACAGCCGCTCGCGGATGTCGCCCAGCCCGCCGTAATCCATCTCCGTCGCCGGCAGGGAGGAAACCCTGCCGTTGCCCCAGGCGCCCTGGTGCAGCTCGCGGCCGTCGATGAACTCCTCGACCAGCGCCGGCTGGCGCAGGGTCTCCAGGATGAAGCCGACGCGGCGCTCCAGCTCGGCGGGCGAGGTGACGACCGAATCGCTGGAGATGCCGACGCTGCAGTGCTCGCGGGCCGCCTTGACGATGGCCGGAAAGATGTCCCAGCCCCCCGCTTGCGGGGCGTGGAACACGGCCCAGGGCGGCGTGGGCAGGCTGGCCCGTTCGAGGATGCTCTTGACGCGCGGCTTGTCGTAGGACAGGGACAGCACCTGGCGCGGGGAGCCGGTGAAGACGAACCCCATTTGCTCCAGGACGGCGGCGACCTGGGCCTCGCTGCCCGGGACGCCGGGAATTTCCTCGCACCAGTTGAACACGATGTGCTCGCGCGGATCGTAGCCGCTCAGCCTTTGGGCCAGGCGGTCGTCCTCGAGCCCCAGCACCTCGAGCGGATGCCCGGCTTGACGCAGGGCGTCGGCAAGGGCCGTGACGTCTTCCAGGGTCTCGCCGCGCTCGGCCGCGGTCCACTCGGGGTTCAAGTTGTGCAGCAGCAGCACGGGCGGGCCGCAACGAAGGTCAGTCATTGCGACCACGCAGCGCGTTCATGCGCATCGCGTCTTTTCCCGCAGCCATCGCGTTCATTTTCATTGCTTTCAGTATAGCAAAGATTTTTTCATTTGCGGAATCTTTTCGCGGCAAAAATTCCCAGTCGGCAAATGAACAAGACGAACCATCGTGAGGAACGAAGAAAGATCGGCAGGCTATCGAGGATGATCAAGCTTTTGGCTTTTCCCGCCACTCAGCACGGCAGTACGTTTAGAAAGGCGATCCCTTTTTCTTTTTTTTTACATTTTGTAAAAATGCTCGCTACTACCATTACCACTACCACTACTAGTTTGTCGAGCTTCTTGCTGACAACGGCTCTCGAAAGGCAACAGGAGAAAGGTAAAAGAAAAGAAAAGAGATCGTAAAAATGCTCGCTACTACCACTACCACTATCACTACCACTAATAGTTCGCCGAGTTTCTTGCCAACACCAACACTAACACTAACACTAACACTAACACTAAGAACTCACTTATTTTTTGCTCGGGATCTGATGCACGACCACTTGCGGGAGAGGGATCTCGATTCCCTCGCGGGCGAAGGCCTCCAGGATGCGCCGGCGCAGCTCCCCGGCCACGTCCCATTGCTGCAGCGGCCGCGTCTCGCCCAGGACCTTGACGAGGATCGCCGCGCCGGCGAGCTCCTGGACGCGCGTGAAGGCCGGGGCCGCGGTGATGCGCTCCCGCCACTGGGGATCGGCGGCCAGCTCGCGGCCGACGCGGTCGACCGTCGCCCGCACCTTTTCCAGGTCGGAGCCGTAGGCGACGGCCAGGTTCAGGTTGACGCGGGCGAAATTGCGCGACTGGTTGGACGCCGTCTTGACTTCGCCGTGGGGCACGAAGTGCACCGTCCCGTCCAGGTCGCGCAGGACCGTCCGCCGCAGGCTGATGTCTTCCACCATGCCGCTGACCGTCCCCAGGGTGACCATGTCGCCGATGCGGTACTGGTTCTCCAGGATGATGAACAGGCCGGCGATCACGTCGCGGATGAGGTACTGGCCGCCAAAGCCGAGGGCCAGGCCGACGATGCCGGCGCCGGCCAGCATCGGCCCGATCATCAGGCCCAGCTCCTGGAGCAGCATCAGCGCCGCCAGGGTCAGCAGCACGACGCGCAGGGTGACGGCGAAGATGTGGATCAGCGTGTCCTCCCGCTTTCTCTCCGCCTCGGGAGAGGCAAACTCCTCGCCGCGCACGGCCAGGCGCACGGTCTTTTCGATGAGCTTGCGCGCGAGCTTGTTGATCAGCCAGGCGCCGAGTACGATGAGCAGGATGCGCGGCCCGTGTGCCAGCAGCCAGGCCGGGATCCCCTGCAGCCAGGCGCCGAGGATTTCCTTCATGCCGACCTCCTTCCTGGCGACAGGATAGGACATATCCGCCGCCATTGCAACCTTGCGCCGATGCCTCTTCCCTCCTGCCCAGGAATGAAATACAATGGATGCCGCCGGCATCGAGGGGACCCGTGGGCAAAAGAGCAAACAAAACGCTGGCCGCATTGGCCGCAGCCTGGACGCGAACGCTGGCCGAGGTCCGAACGGCGCTGGCGCCGGTCCGGCGGCGGCTCGGCGGGCTCTGGCAGAGCCTGCTGCCGCTGCGCAATTTCCTGGCCAGGAAAAGGACAAAAAGGATCCTCGCGGTTTCGGGCCTGGCGGCGCTGGCGGCGCTGCTGCTGGCGGCCATGTCGTTCTTCCTCTTCCGCGACGCCATCCTGCGCCACGTCCTGCAGGGACGCATCCGCCGCGCGGAGCGCAGCGGGGAGGTCGCGATCCGCGTCGGCAAGGCGAGGTTCAGCGGCCTGGCCGGCGTCGTGCTGGAGTCGCTGCATCTGCGCAGCATCGGGGGCCCCGCCGTCTCCCTGGGCCGGGCCGAGGTCAAGCTGGACCTGGGCGGGCTGCTGCGCGGCAGGCCGCTGCCCCGCAGCCTGGCCCTGAGCGACCTGCAGGTCGACCTGGGATCTGGCCTTCCTTCACGGGACAAGGAGGCGCCCGGGCGCAAGGAGGCCGGGCGGGCCACGGCGAAGACCGCGGGCCATCGCCCCACCGCTCCGGCCGACTTCGGGGCCCAGGCCGCCCGGCTGCTCGACTACTTCTTCCGCCTGGTTCCCGACCGGGTGGCGATCGAACGGCTCACCCTGCACAGCAACCTGGACGGCGTGCACCAGGCCCTGTATATCCCAAGGCTGGAATACCGCGGCCCGGAGTTCGCGACCACGGTCGAGGTGTTCGCCGGCGGCCGCAAGTGGGCCTGCCTGGTCTCCGGGCTCGTCGCGCGCGAGCAGCAGCGCCTGGAGCTGCGCCTGCGCCCGGAGCGCGCCGCTTTCCTGCCCTTCACGGAGAGGCAGTGGGGGCTGCGCCTGGGATTCCAGTCGGCGAAGATGGCGCTGGCCAGCCGCGGCCGCTCCCGCGGCGCCCTGGCCCTGGAGGGCTCGCTGGCCATCGGCGGCCTGGCGCTGAACCACCGGCGCAGCGCCGCCGCCGACGGCGTGCTGCCGATCGCCTCCCTCGACTTCCGGCTGGAGGTGGGCCGCGACCACGTCGAGCTCTGCGAGCCGACCGTGGCCCGGCTGCACAAACTGCGCTTCCGGCCCCTGCTGCGCTTCGAGGCCCGGCCCGAGCGGCGCCTGCGCCTGCGCGTTCCCGAAACGCGCTTCGCCGCCGCCGACCTGTTCGCCTCGCTGCCGGCGGGCCTCTTCACCAGCCTGGCGGGCATCCGCACCGGCGGCGAGCTGGCCTTCCATCTCGATTTCGCCGTCAACCTTTCCCGCCCCGACCAGGTCGAGCTCGACGTCGGCCTGGAGAAGGAGGGCTTCCGCATCCGCCGCTTCGGCAACGCCAATCTGCGCCGCTTCGCCGAACCCTTCCTCTACACGGCCTACGAGCAGGACCGCCCCTCGCGCTCGTTCGTGGTCGGGCCCGAGAACCCCGATTTCGTCCCCCTGGCCGCGATCCCCGACTCCCTGAAATACGCGGTCATGATCTCCGAGGACGGCGCTTTTTTCAGCCACAACGGCTTCCTGCTCGAGCCGTTCAAGAATTCGATCGCCGCCAACCTCAAGGCCGGCCGCTTCGTGCGCGGCGCCAGCACCATCTCCATGCAGCTGGTCAAGAACCTTTTCCTGCGCCGGCACAAGACCATCGCCCGCAAGCTGGAGGAGCTGCTCATCACCTGGCTGATCGAGGAGAACCGCCTGGTCTCCAAGGAGCGCATGCTGGAGACCTACTTCAACATCATCGAGTGGGGGCCGGGGGTCTACGGCGCCCGCGAGGCGGCGCGCTTTTATTTTGCCAAGGATGTCGGCGAGCTGACCCTGGCCGAGGCCATCTTCCTGGCCGCGATCGTGCCCAGGCCGAAGCGCTTTGCCGGCTTTTTCGGCGACGACGGCAGGCTCCGCCCCTGGCTGCAATCCTATTACGCCAACGTCTCGCGCAAGATGCTGGCCCGCGGCTGGATC
>CAYXCX010000080.1:0-8325 GCA_964463405.1 uncultured Clostridia bacterium | reverse complement strand
CCTGGCATTTTACCCTCTCATTATGAAATGTGTCAGGATATAGTCTATGACCCTTAATGGGAAATGTCAATAAATAAATATACCAACTCTAACATGACGCCTAACAGAATCAAACCCTGACAGCCGATTAGAGTATACTCCAATAAAACGGAGATCCACCCATGTGAGGTATTCTTTTCAGTGAGCTGGTCTATTGAGATGTTTTGACGTCTTTCGATTCTTGACAGGGAATTGTTGAAAAACTATCATGGCCGCCGTGAAGATCGAACCCTTCGCCCTGGAGCGCTTCTTCGCCGAGCACGAGTTCCGCGCCCGCCGCCTGCTGTGCGCCTCGGATTGCGAGACCCTGGAACTGGGAGAACTGCTGGCGCTGGAGCCCGGCGCGGCCGAGGCTTTCGCGGCGCTGCGCCTGGGCTACACCGAGACCGCCGGCGGCCCCGGGCTCCGGCGCGAAATCGCCTCCCTTTACCGCGGCGTGTCCGCGGACGACATTCTGGTTTTTTCCGGCGCCGAGGAGGCGATCTTCGTCTTCATGAACGCCGCCCTCCAGGCCGGAGACCATGTGCTCGTCCATTCCCCGGGCTACCAGTCGCTGGCCTCCGTGGCCGCGGCCGCCGGCTGCCGGGTGACGGGCTGGCGTGCCGAAGCGGACGGCGGCTGGGAGCTCGATCCCGCAGACCTGTCCACCCTGGCCGCGAACGGCACTCGGGCCATCGCGGTCAATTTTCCCCACAACCCGACCGGCTACCTACCGGAGCGCGAGCGCTTCGCCGCCATGGTGGAGTTCGCCCGCGACCGAGGCCTGATCCTCTTTTCCGACGAGGTCTATCGCTTCCTGGAATACGATCATGCCCGGCGGCTGCCAGCCGCCTGCGAAATGTACGAGCGCGGCGTCTCGCTGGGAGTGATGTCCAAGGCCTTCGGCCTGGCCGGGCTGCGCCTGGGCTGGGTCGCCTGCCACGACCAAGCCATCCTGCGCGCCATGGCCGCCATGAAGGACTACACCAGCATCTGCGCCGCCGCCCCCAGCGAGTTCCTGGCCGCCGTGGCGCTGCGCCGGCGCGAGGCCATTTTGGAGCGCAACCTGAAGATCCTCCGCGGCAACCTCGCGCTCCTCGACGCGTTCTTCGCGCGCCACGAGGGCTTGTTCTCGTGGCAGCGGCCGCAGGCCGGGCCGGTCGCCTTCCCGGCGCGGCGCTCAGGCGCGGCCGACGGGTTTTGCGCCCGCCTGCTTGCCGACACCGGGTTGCTGCTGGCGCCGGGGGGCCTTTTCGGGGGCGGCGCCGATCATTTCCGGGTCGGCTTTGGCCGCGCCGACTTCGCGGCGGGACTGGCTGACCTCGGCCGTTTCCTTGAACGCAAGGAGCCCGGCTGAGCCCTTTCAGCCGTCCCAGGAGGAGGGGTCCTCCCGGGATTCGAGATGGGTGATGACCTGGGCGTTGCCCAGCGCGGCGCGGATGTCGTTCTCGATGCGCTCGGCCAGCTGGTGGCCGCGTTGGACGGTCCAGAGGCCGGGCACCAGCAGGTGCAGGGAGACGAAGCGCTCCGCGCCGGCGCGGCGGGTGAGCAGGGCATGGAACTGCACGCCGTCCTGCCGGTGCGGCTCGAGCATGCGCTCGATCGCCTGCAGCTCGCCGGGCGGCAGCGAGGTGTCCATCAGGCCCTGCACCGACGCCCGCACGATGCGCGCTCCGGCGCGGACGATGTTGGCCGCCACGGCCATGGCCACCAGCGGGTCGAGCCAGTGCCAGCCGCTGACCGCCACCAGTCCCACTCCGGCCAGGACGCCGGCGGAGGTCCAGACGTCGGTCAGCAGGTGGTGGGCGTTGGCGCTCAGGGTGATCGAGTCGTGGCGCTTGCCGGCGCCCAGGATGATCCGCGCCGCCGCTAGGTTGACCAGCGAGGCGAGGACCGAGACCGCCAGCCCGGTGCCGATCTGCTCCAGGGGGCGGGGGTGCAGCAGGCGGCCCCCGGCGGCGACGGCGATGGTGAGGGCGGCGATGAGGATCAGCGTCCCCTCGATGCCGCTGGAAAAGTACTCGGCCTTGCTGTGCCCGAAGGCGTGGTCATCGTCGGCGGGCCGCGAGGCCACCTCGAGCATGGCCAGGGCAATGATCCCGCCGGCGAGGTTGACGAAGGATTCCAGCGCGTCGGAGAGCAGGCCGACCGAGCCGGTGAAGCGCCAGGCGGCCAGCTTCAGCCCGATGGTGGCCGCGGCGGCGGCGATGGAAAGCCAGGCGTAGCGCTTGAGCGCCGAACGGCTGCCTGCGGCGCCGCGGCTCATTCGCCGCCGCGCAGGGCGCGGTAGTGGCGGAAGCTCCAGGCCAGCTCCTGGATGGCGACCTTGACGATGCCGGTCACCGGGATGCAGAGCAGCAGCCCCATGACGCCGAACATCTCGCCGCCGATGAAGATGGCCAGGATGACCAGCAGCGGATGGATGTGCAGGCTGCGCCCCAGGATGTTGGGCGACAGCAGCGTGTCGTCGATGAGGCGGATGAGCAGGAAGGCGGCGATGACCGGCAGGGCGGCGCCGAGGCGCCCCTTGGCGACGACGTTGAGGATGACGCCGGGGATGGCGCCGGCGATGGGGCCGAAATAGGGGATCAGGTTGGCCAGGCCGGCGACGGCGCCGATCAGCAGGAAATAGGGGACGCCCAGCAGGGCCAGCGCCGCCGCCGCCAGGATGCCCACGCAGAGCGAGACCAGGAACTGGCCGCGGATATAGTTGCCCACCTGGCGGTCGATCTTGTGCAGCAGGCTGGCCGTCATCTCGAAATAGCGGTTGGGCAGCAGGGCGACGAACGCTTTCTTCAGCCGCCGCCCGTCCTTGAGCAAAAAGAAGGTCATGAAGGGGATGAGCACCAGCGCGATGACCAGGGGCACGACGCCGGGCAGCAGCCGGACGCTGCGCTGGAACAGCGAGTTGAGAAAATCCTCGGCCAGTTTCAGGATCTGGGCGAGGAAGGTGGGGTTCTTCAGCCAGGGCAGGTTCTCGCGCAGCAGGGTCCTGAACTTGTCCAGCAGCGTGGCCGGCGTTTCGTTCTGGGCCAGCTGGCTGAGGGTGCGGATTTCGTGGCCGATGACCGGGGCCAGCAGCGCCAGTGCGGCGGCCAGCACCAGGGCCAGGGCGCCCAGCACCAGCAGGGCGGCGGCGGCGCGCCCGAAGCCGCGGCTCTCCAGCGCGACCACCAGCGGGTTGAGCAGCAGCGAGAGGACCAGCGACAGGATCAGCGGCGTCAGCACCATGTCGCTGTGGGCCAGGATCCAGCCCAGCGCCAGCAGCGTGAGGAGCGCCAGGGCCGTCTTGAGCAGCAGGCGGACGAAGGCGCGGTCGAAATGGATGACGACGCCCCGGCGCTCGCCGGCCGAGTTCATGGCTGGCAGCCTCCTTCCGTCTCCACCACCAGCGAGTCCTGCGACAGCCGCTGCAGCTCCTGGTCGGTGCGGCGCAGGCGCCGGGCCAGCACGTCGCCCAGCGCCGACAGCAGCTTGACCCCCAGCTGCGGCCTGCGGCGGAACAGATGGAACAGGTCGGGATGGATCAGGCCGAACAGGCAGGTTTCGCCGCGGGCCACGGCGGTGGCCGAGCGGCAGTCGCCCTCCAGCAGCGCCATCTCGCCGAAGAAGTCGCCGGCGTCCAGGCGCGCCAGCTCCTTCTGCCCGCGCTTGCCGTATTCCTTGTAGATGCCCACCTCGCCCCGCTGCACGATGTACATGCCGACGCCCGGCTCCCCTTCCCAGAAGACCACCTCGCCCTCGCGGAAGAGGCGGCGGTGGACCAGGCGCTCCAGGTCGCGCAGCTCGCCCTTGCGCAGGCCGGCGAAGAGCGGCACCTGACCCAGCAGCGCCAGCGTCTCCTCGCTCTCGCGGCAGCGGGCCTTGAAGATGTTTGCCCACAGCGAATGGACCGGACTTGTGGAACTCATATCCGCCCCCTGACTCGACTATAGCCCAAGCGGACGCTCATGGCAACTCGGTCAGCTCGCCGGCCAGCGACTTCTGGAAGCTGGCGCGGATCAGCTCCGGGCGGTCGTACTGGCCGAGCAGGAACATGAGCTTCGTCGCCGCCGCCTCGAAGGTCATGTCGCCGGCCGATATGACGCCCATCTCAAGCAGCTTCGCCCCAGATTCGTAGAGCTGCGGCTCGATGCGGCCGCCGTGGGCCTCGCTGTCCAGCACCACCAGCTTGCCTTCAGCTAGCCAGCGCTCGACACGCCCCAGCAGGTCGCCGCTCTGAAGGGGGATGGTGCCGGCCCCGTAGGCTACGAGCAACACGGCGCGCACGTTTTCGCCGGGCTGGAAGTAGCCGGCGTCGCAGCCGGGGAAGAGCTTGAGCACCGCCAGCGCCGGCGAGAAGCGGTCAAAGACGTGGAAGTGGCCGCCCGGGCGCAGCAGGTTGCCGCGGTAGACCTCGATGTTGATGCCCACCTCGGCCAGCAGCGGATAGTTGGGCGAGACGAAAGCGTCGAAGAAGTTTATGTGGTTCTTGCTGGTGCGGTTGCCGCGCATCAGCTTGTAGTCGAAGAAGATGCACACCTCGGGGATGTCGGCGCAGGCCAGCTCCACGGCGTTGACCAGGTTGTTGCGCGCGTCGCTGCGCAGCTCGCCCAGCGGCTTCTGCGCCCCGGTCAGGATGACCGGGACGGGGACGTTGTGCAGCATGTAGGAGAGGGCCGAGGCGGTGTAGGCCAGCGTGTCGGTGCCGTGGGTGACGACCACGCCGTCCACCGCGCCGACGCGGGCGCCGATAATGGCGGCCAGCTGCTGCCAGTGCCGGAAATGGAGCTCGGCGCTGTCGCAGACGAAGGGGATCTCGACCTGGACGTCGGCGATGGCCGACAGCTCGGGGATGACCTGGAGCAGGCTGGCGTAGAAGCGGTCGGGGCGCAGCACGCCGCTCTGGCTGTCGCGGGTCATGCCGATGGTGCCGCCGGTGTGGACCAGGAGTATTTTTTTCTTCATGTCATGCCATTATACACCCGTTTATAGGCGCGGGAAACCGCGAAGTCAATAGGGAAAAAGGGCGCCTGCGTCGGGCGCAGGCGCAAGGCAAAAGGCAAGAGGCAAAAGGAAAAAGTAAGAAAAATCGATGGCGTGGCGAAGCGTCTGGAACCTGGAGATCTGGCCCCAATCGCATCCCGGTCTTATACTTTATACTTTTTTCTTTTTGCTTTATACTTTCTTCCCCATGCTGAAGGAAGAGACGATCAATGCCGTGACCCACGGCGCCGGAGCGGCGCTGGGCGCCGGCGGCCTGGCGGTGCTGGTGGTCCTGGCCGCCCTGCGCGGCGACGCCTGGCACGTGGCCAGCTGCGCCATCTACGGCGCCACCCTGGTGCTGCTGTTCACCAGCTCCACCCTCTACCACTCTTTTCGCGCGCCGCGCGTCAAGCACGTCTTCCGCGTCATTGACCACGCCTCCATCTACCTGCTCATCGCCGGCACCTACACGCCGTTCCTGCTGGTCAGCCTGCGCGGGAGCTGGGGTTGGAGCCTGTTCGCGGTCGTCTGGGGGCTGGCCCTGGCCGGGATCGCCTTCCAGATATTTTTCGTCGACCGCTTCCGCCTGGCGCAGACGCTGATCTACCTGGGCATGGGCTGGCTGGCGGTGGTCGCCACCCGGCCGCTGCTGGCGCGCGTTCCCGCGGGCGGGCTCGTCTGGCTGCTGGCCGGCGGCCTGTTCTACACCCTGGGAGCCGTTTTCTATCTCTGGAAAAAGCTGCCCTACCACCACGGCATCTGGCACCTGTTCGTGCTGGCCGGCAGCGTATGTCATTATTTCGCTATCTTGCTTTATGTTATTCCTTAGATCTCGAGACGTCAGACGTTAGACGCCAGACGTTAGCAAGAAGGAGACCCTGTTCAGTGGCCGATCAGCGGAGAGAGATATCCACCATTTTTCTATCTTATGTCTAACGTCTAGCGTCTAACGACTGAGTTCCTCATAAAACCTGTACTTGGACCACCGACACGTCGGTCAGCTGGCGTCTAACGTCTGAGCTCTTCATAGAAACTGCACCGGGACCACCGCCGTGTCGATCAGCTTCTCGCCCCGGTCGTTGAAATGGATCAGGTACTTGCTGGCGGAGACCTTCTCGACCACGCGGCCGCGGCCGAAGACGGGGTGGACGACGTAGCGGCCGTCGTCGCGCCGCGGCGCCTGCGGCGGCGGCGCCTCGGGAAAGAGGCCGTCGACGACCTCGCGGTAGGAATAGGCGGGCAGGCTGCCGGAGCCGCCCAACTGCTGCAGGAAAAAGGAGGGGCGGTCGGAGCCGGTGGAGACGACCAGCAGCCGGCTGGCGCGGGTGCTGGCCACGTAGAAGAGGCGGCGCTCCTCCTCGATCTGCTCGCGCTCGCGGCTCATGAAGAACGGCATGTAGGCCGAGTTGACGCCGCAGACGACGACGCTGGGAAACTCCAGCCCCTTGGCGTTGTGCATGGTCAGCAGGAACACCTGGGTCTTGCCCGCCTCGCGCCCCTCGCCAGGTTCCAGGGTCATGCGGTCGAGCAGGTCGCAGAAGGGGGCGCCGGGGTTCTCCGCCTCCCACTTGGCGATGAACTCGCGCAGCTCGGCCAGGTTGAGCAGGCGCTCCTCCTCGCCCCTGGCGCGCAGCGCCTCCAGGTAGCCCGAGGCGGCCAGCAGCCGCTCCAGCACCGTTGACGGCGGCAGCTCGCCGCCGCGGCGATTCATCTCGCGCAGCAGGGGCAGCAGCGGCTTGGCGGCGAACTTGCCGCCCAGAAGCCGCTCCAAGGCCGGCAGCAGCGGCAGCGATTCGCGCAGGGCCAGCGCGCGCACGGCCTCCAGCGTGCGGCTGCCCACGCCCAGGGGCAGGAACTCGACCACGCGCAGGAAGGCCAGGTCGTCGGCCGGGTTCAGCCCCAGGCGCAGCAGCGCCAGGGCGTCGCGGACTTCCTTGCGCTCGAAGAAGCGCAGCCCCTTGAGGATGCGGAAGGCGATGCGCTGCTTGAGCATCTCGGTCTCCAGGGCCAGCGACTGCGAGTTGATGCGGTAGAGGACGGCCAGCGGGAACAGGCCGGGGTTGGCCTGGCGCAGGCTGTTCACCAGCCGGGCGACCTCCTCGGCCTCCTCCTCCTTGGAGCGGCTGCGCAGCACGAACACCGGGTGGCTGCTCTGGGCCTGCGACCACATGCGCTTGCCGCGGCGGCCCGAGTTCTGGCTGATCAGGGCGTTGGCGAAGTTCAGGATCTCGGGGGTGGAGCGGTAATTCTGCTCCAGCTTGATCACCCGCGTTCCGGGAAAATCGCGCTCGAACTCGTGCAGGAAGCGGACGCTGGCGCCGCGCCAGGAATAGATGGCCTGGTCGTCGTCGCCGACCACGGTGACGCTGCGGCGGTCGCCGCTCAGCAGCTTGATCAGCTCGTACTGGTTGGGATTGGTGTCCTGGAACTCGTCCACCAGCAGGTAGCGGAAGCGCTCCTGGTAGCGGGCGCGCACGTCGTCATGGTCGCGCAGCAGCAGGACGGCGAACGAGATCAGGTCCTCGTAGTCCCACAGCCGCCCTTCGCGCTGGGCGGCGTGGTAGCGGGCGTACAGGCGGATCTCCTCGTCGTCGAACCCCTTCTGGCGCAGGAATTCCCCGTTGTTGGGGTAGTGCAGCCCCATCTTGGCCAGGCCGATGCGGCGCAGGATGGCGTCGCTTTCCCGCGCCAGGTGGGGGAAATGCTCCTTGACCAGGCGGTCGAACAGCCGCTTCTGCTCGTCGTCGTCGATCACCTGCCACTGGGCGTCGAAACCCAGGACGCCGCCCGATTCGCGCAGCAGGCGCAGCCCCAGGGCGTGGAAGGTGGAGATGGCAAAGAGGCGGGCGGCGATGCCGGTGAGCGCCTCGATGCGCACCTTCATCTCGTCGGCCGCCTTGTTGGTGAAGGTCACGGCCAGCAGCTGGCGGGGCAGGAGGCCTTTCTCCAGCACCAGGTGCGAAATCTTGTGGGTGATCACCCGCGTCTTGCCCGAGCCGGCGCCGGCGACGATGAGCAGGGGCGAATCGCAGTGCAGCACCGCCTGCCGCTGCTCGGGGTTGAGCCCCGCCAGCACGTCAGCGGGCATTGGCGCGGATCATGGGCACGAAGAGGACGGAGATCAGGTTGGTCTTCTTCAGCTTGCCGTCGGGAAGCTTCTCCACCAGCAGCAGGTCCTGGACCGTGTCGGAATAGCGGATGGGGATGACCATGCGGCCGCCCACCGCCAGCTGCTCGAGCAGCGGCGCCGGAATGTGGTCCGGGGCGCAGGTGACCAGGATGCCGTCGAAGGGGGCGGCCTCGGGCCAGCCGAGGTAGCCGTTGCCGGTGCGGAAGCGGATG
>CAYXCX010000079.1:4588-8327 GCA_964463405.1 uncultured Clostridia bacterium | reverse complement strand
ATCTGGTCGGCGCTCAGCGAGCAGACGTAGGCCTGGCCGCGGCCGATCAGGTGCTCGGCGTACTCGTAGAGCTTGTCGAAATAGTCGGAGGCGTAATACAGGCGGTCGGCCCAGTCGAAGCCCAGCCAGCGCACGTCGGCCATGATCGAGTCGACGTACTCGACGTCCTCCTTGCCCGGGTTGGTGTCGTCGAAGCGCAAATTGCACAGGCCGCGGTAGTCGCGGGCCAGGCCGAAATTGAGGCAGATCGACTTGGCGTGGCCGATGTGCAGGTAGCCGTTGGGCTCGGGGGGAAAGCGCGTGTGCACGCGGCCGCCGTTCTTGCCGGCCTGGATGTCGTTCTCGATGATGGAACGGATGAAGTTCAGTCCCGGGGTGGGGGTTTCTTCGCTTGCCATGTTATCCTCGCGCGGCGACGCGCTCGCGCGCCCGGCGCAGCCGGCGGACGACCGTCTCGCGCCCCAGCGCCTCCAGCATCTCGAACAGCCCGGGGCCGAAGCTGACGCCGCTGACCGCCAGCCGCGTGGGATGGATCAGCTTGCCGGCGGCGACGCCCAGCTCCCCGGCCAGGCCGCGGTAGAGGGCCTCCAGGTCGGACTGGACGAACGGCTCCTGCCCCGCCAGCCTTTCCAGCAAAGCATCGAGCAGGGGCAGGACCTCGGGCTTGAAGTGCTTGCGCTCGGCCTGCTCTTCGTAGCCCTCCGGATCGCGAAAGAAATACAGGGAGTGGTCGGCGATGTCGGTGATCTTGCGGCTGCGCTCGCGGAACATGGCGACGATCGCGCCCAGGCGGGCCTCGTCGGCAAGGTCCGCGGCGGCGAGGCCGCGCTCGCGCCACAGCGGCAGCACCTCGGCCAGCAGCGCGGCCGGCGGCAGCTTCTGCAGGTAGGCGCCGTTCATCCACTCCAATTTGGTCTCGTCCAGGACCGCCGCCTTGGCCTGGACCCGCTCCAGGCTGAAGGCGGCGACCAGCTCATCCAAGCTCATGATCTCGCGGTCGTCGCCCGGCGCCCAGCCCAGCAGGGCCAGGAAATTGCGCAGCGCCTCGGGCAGGAAGCCGGCGCGCCGGAAGTCGAGGACCGAGGCGGCGCCGCGGCGCTTGGAGAGCTTGCCGCCGTCGGGCGCCAGGATCACCGGCATGTGGGCGAAGAGGGGCGGCTCCCAGCCGAAGGCCTCGTAGATCAGGATGTGCTTGGGGGTGGAGGCGATCCATTCGTCGCCGCGCAGCACGTGGCTGACGCCCATCAGGTGGTCGTCGACCACGTTGGCCAGGTGGTAGGTGGGAAAGCCGTCCGACTTGAGCAGCACCAGGTCGTCGAGCTCGGCGCTGTCGTAGGTGATGTCGCCGCGGATCCGGTCGTGAAAGGAGACCGGGCGGCCGTCGGGGACCTTCAGGCGCACGACGTGGGGCGCGCCCGCCGCCAGCAGCCGTTCGGCTTCGCCCGCGGCGAGGGAGCGGCAATGGCGGTCGTAGCCCGAGCCGCGGGCCATTTTCGCCTTTTCCTGCTCCGCGCGCAGGCTCTGCAGCCGCTCCTCGCTGCAGAAGCAGCGGTAGGCGCGGCCGGCGGCCAGGAGCCGCTCGGCGTGCTCGCGGTACAGGGCCGTGCGCTGCGACTGGAAATAGGGGCCGCGCCCGCCGCCGGCTTCGGGCCCCTCGTCCCAGCCGAGTCCCAGCCACTTCAGGCTGGCGAAGATCTCGGCCAGGGCCTGCGGCTGGTAGCGCTTCCGGTCGGTGTCCTCGATGCGCAGGATGAAGGTGCCGCGGTGATGGCGGGCGAAGAGAAAATTGAACAGGGCGGTGCGGGCGCCGCCGACGTGCAGGGAACCGGTCGGCGAGGGGGCGAAGCGGACCACCGGGGGCATTCCTTCTTTCCAGTCGGCCATTTCGCCTATTCTGCCGCAAATCGCCGGACCTGTCAATCTCGGTCCTGGGGCTCGGGGAGCCGCCCAGGGGGATGTTGTATGCGTTTTTCCGTATTGAAATCCAGGCCGTGATGTAATAGAATCTGGCCATGGCCGACCCGATCGAAGTCCTGTGCCCCGTCTGCCACGCCAGCCTGTGGATCGACGCCGAAACGCGCCAGGTGCTGCAGCACCAGCGCAGCGAAAAGAAGGTCCACTCCTCGCTGGAGGACATGCTGAGCAAGGAAAAGCAGAAGCGCGAGGCCGCCGACGAGCGCTTTTCGCAGGCCCGGTCGCTGGAACAGGCCAAAAAGAAGAAGGCGGAGGAATTCTTCGCCAAAACCCTCAAGGACAAATAGTCGGCAACCAGGAGAACAACATGGATTTCAGCGAATTGAAAAAGGCGGTGCGCAAGCAGGTGGAGATCCAGGAGCCCGATTTCCTCAAGGAGAACGAAGAATCCCTCAACGTCGGCTTCATGGAGATGAACGCCACCCAAAAACTCATCTTCTCCATTTCCACGTTCAAGAACAAGAAATACTTCAGCGTGCGCACCTGGTTCCAGGCCGAATCGGGCGAGTGGGCCCCGACCAAGAAGGGGGTCAACCTCTCCTTCGAAAAGTTCGAGGAGTTCGCCAAGATGGTCGAGGTGTTCGCCAAGGCCATCTCCCTGGACAAGTAGCCCCCAGCCCCGCTCCCCGCCCCCATGGCCAAGGCGATCGGCTTTGACAACGAAAAATACCTGCGCGAGCAGTCGGCGGCCATCCTGGAGCGGGTGCGTTCCCTGGGCAACAAGCTCTACCTGGAGTTCGGCGGCAAGCTGCTCTACGACTACCACGCCGCCCGCGTGCTGCCCGGCTTCGACCCCAACGTCAAGATGCGGCTGCTGCAGCAGCTCAAGGACCAGACCGACGTCCTGCTCTGCATCTACGCCGGCGACATCGAGCGCAAGAAGATGCGCGCCGACTTCGGCATCACCTACGACGCCGACGCCCTGAAGCTGATCGACGACCTGGCCGCCTGGGAGATCAGCCTGCGCGCCGTGGTCATCACCCGCTTCGCCGGCCAGGCGGCCGCCCAGGCCTTTCGCAACAAACTGGAGCGCCGCGGCGTCCGCGTCTACACCCACAGCTTCACCAAGGGTTACCCCACCGAGATCGACACCATCGTCAGCCCCGAGGGCTACGGCGCCAACGAGCACATCGAGACGGCCAAGCCCATCGTGGTGGTCACCGGCCCCGGTCCCGGCAGCGGCAAGCTGGCCACCTGCCTGTCGCAGCTCTACCACGAGCACCGCCGCGGCGTGCGCTCGGGCTACGCCAAGTTCGAGACCTTTCCCATCTGGAACCTGCCTCTGAACCATCCGGTGAACATCGCCTACGAGGCGGCCACCGCCGACCTGAAGGACATCAACCTCATCGACCACTTCCATCTCGAGGCCCACGACCTCAAGGCGGTCAACTACAACCGCGACATCGAGGCCTTCCCCCTGCTCAAGCGCATCCTGGAAAAGATCACCGAGAACCCGCTGGTGTACCATTCGCCGACCGACATGGGGGTCAACCGCGCCGGCTTCGGCATCCTGGACGACGGCGTCGTGCGCCAGGCCGCCACCCAGGAGGTGATCCGCCGCTTTTTCCGCATCCAGTGCGAATACGCCATGGGCTTGACCGACAAGGACACGGTCGAGCGCCTGCGCCTGTTCATGGAGAACCTGGGGGTGGGCGAGGAGGACCGTTGCGTGGTGGCGCCGGCGCGGCAGGCGGCCCGGGACGCCCAGGGGGGCGGCAAGGGGCACGCCGGCATTTTCGTCGGCGCCGCCATCGAGCTGCCCGAC
>CAYXCX010000079.1:0-4578 GCA_964463405.1 uncultured Clostridia bacterium | reverse complement strand
GTCGGGCCGGCGCGCCAGGCGGCGGCGGCGGGGAAGGGGAACATGGGCATCTGCTGCGGGGCCGCGATCGAGCTCAAGGACGGCGCCATCGTCACCGGCAAGAACTCGCCGCTGCTGCACGCCGCCTCCAGCCTGATCCTCAATGCCGCCAAGCAGCTGGCCGGCATTCCCGACCGCATGCACCTGCTGCCGCCCGCCATCACCGAGTCGCTGGCGCGGCTGAAAAAAGACGTGCTGAAGGGGCGCGACGTCAGCCTGAACCTGGACGAGACGCTGATCGCCCTGGGCATCTCCGCCAGCTCCAACCCCGCCGCCCAGGCCGCGGTGGAGAAGCTCTCCGAGCTGCGCAACTGCGAGGTGCACATCACCCACATGCCCACCCCGGGCGACGAGGCCGGCTTGCGCAAGCTGGGGGTGAACCTCACGTCGGACCCGGGCTATTCGACGCATACGCTGTTTGCCGGATAGAACTCGGCGCAAGGCGTACGGCTTGCGGCGGACAAACGCCACCCTCACTGCCCCTAGCAGCCCTCAGAAAGGCAAAAGGGAAAAGGGCAAAAGTGAAAGTTAGTTCGTTGAGATTCTTGCCAACACCAACACTAACACTAACACTAAGAGATTCTTTTAG
This sequence comes from uncultured Clostridia bacterium, assembly GCA_964463405.1. GTDB lineage: Bacteria > Acidobacteriota > Aminicenantia > UBA2199 > UBA2199 > UBA2199. Next base: position 3,950 of record CAYXCX010000079.1, on the reverse strand, counting down.
AATATCTTCCCAGGATTGAGCAGCCCTTCCGGATCGAAGGCGCGCTTGACTCCGCGCAGGAGCCCGATCTCGGCCGGCCCGAACTGGTAGTGCAGGAACGGCTTCTTGCTCAGGCCGATGCCGTGCTCCCCCGAGATGGTGCCGCCGATTTCGACCACGCGGCGGAAGATCCGCTCCAGCGCCAGGCCGGCCCGCTTCATTTCCTCGGCGTCCGCCGGGTCGACCATGAGGTTGGTGTGGATGTTGCCGTCGCCGAAATGGCCGAACAGGACGATGCACAGCCCCAGCTCGCGGCCCAGGCCGTCGATGAACTCGACGGTCTCCGGGATGCGGCCGCCGGGGACGACGATGTCCTCGTTGATTTTCCTGGGCTTTAGCTTGGCGATGGCCGGAGAGACGGCGCGCCGCGTCTCCCACAGCGCCTCCTGCTCGGCCGCGCTCTCGGCCCGCTGGCGCCCGAGCGGGGCGGCATCGGCGATCGCCTTTTCCAGCAGGGCCTCGCGTGCGGCTGCCTCGGCCGGGCTGCCGTCGACCTCGACCAGCACCGCCGCCTGCAGCCGCCCGTCAAGGGGCAGCCCCTGGTAGGCGTACACGGCCTGCAGCGAGCTGCGGTCCATGAACTCCAGCACCGAGGGCTGGACGTGGGCGCGGATGACTTGCTGCACGAAGCGGGCGCCGTCGGCCAGCCGGGCGAAGTCGACGCGGAAGAGCCGGCGCACGGGTGGCAGGGGCAGCAGGCGCAGCACGGCCCGGGTCACCACGGCCAGGGTCCCCTCCGAGCCCACCAGCAGCGATTTCAGGGCGTAGCCGGCCACGTTCTTGATCGTCTCGGAACCCAGGCGCACCTTCTCGCCGCTCATCAGCACGGCGTCGAGCCCGAGCACGTACTGGCCGGTGACGCCGTACTTGAAGCAGCGCGGGCCGCCGGCGTTCTCGGCTATGTTGCCGCCCAGCGTCGAGGTCTTCAGGCTGGCCGGGTCGGGGGGATAGAAGAGGCCGGCCCTTTCCGCCGCCGCCTGCAGGTCGGCGGTGACCACCCCCGGCTCGACCACGGCAAGCAGGCTCTCGTTGTCGAGGCGCAGGATGCGGTTCATGCGCGAGAAGACCAGCACCACCCCGCCCTGGACGGCGAGCGCGCCGCCGGTGTAGCCGACGCCGGCGCCGCGCGGCACCAGCGGCACGGAGTTCTCGCGGCAGAAGGCGACGGTGGCGGCGACGTCGCCCTCGCTCTCGGCGAACACGACGGCGTCGGGCGGGAACTCCATGCCGGTGGCGTCGTAGGAGTAGGCGAGCCGGAACTCGGGATCGAGCGCCACCTTGCCGCGGCCGATCCTGGCCGCCAGTTTTTTCAGCGCCTGTTTGTCGATCATGCGGCTCCTTCCGCCTCCCGGGCGATTATAGGGCAGGCCTCCCCGGCCGTCAAATTACGCCGCGGCGAGCGCCCGGGCGGGGGGGAGGACGATCACGGCGAATCCCAGACCTCCTCGCGCGTCTCGACCTTGAAAAAATTGAACTCGTCATAGCGGATTTCGATGTCGGCGGCCAGCGATTCGCCGCCGTTTTCGTCCAGGAACGCGTCGCGCAGGCGGATGCCGCTGGGAAAGCCGATGCCGCGGTAGACCTTGGCGAAGTCCACGACGAAGGAGACGGCCGGGACCCGCTTGCGCCGCAGCGCCGCCCGGGTGATCGTCTCGTAGGCCTGGATCGACTTCAGGTTCAATTCGATCCTCTGCACGCGGCCGTCCTGGCGCAGCCAGGCCCTGCCGAAGGAGAGCGGCGGGGTCACGAAGCGCAGCGGCAGGACCTCGAGGACGAAAAGCGGGCCGGCCTCGTCGCGGCGCTCCTCCAGGAGATGGTACTCGTAGGAGGAATTCTGCCCGGCGGCGAAGAGCTCGATCGGCGAATAGATCATGTTCATCAGCCGGTAATGGGACACGACCAGCTCCGAGAACTTCTGCCCCGCGCTCTTGCCTCTCTTGAGCAGCAGGATGCGCACCTCCTCCGTTTTTCCCGCTTCGCCCACCAGCCGGTAATCGTACAGGCTCCGCTTGCGGGCGAGGCCGCGGTCGCCGCCGAACCCGGAGCGCGAGAGCTTGGGGCCGAGCATGGCCTCCGTCAGCGGGTGGGAGCGGTCGATCGTCTCGACCACCTCCTCGACGCAGACGAAGTCCAGGAACGACGCCTCGAGCCGCCGGCAATAGGCGGCGGCCCGGCGCAGCAGCGGCAATAGCTTCTCCCGCTCGCGCCGCTCCGCCTCGCCCTCGCCCAGCTGCAGCCACTTCGCCCGCGCCTCCAGGCGCTCGCCGTCCCACTCCGGGTCCCACAGGCAGCGGTCGTCGCGGATCAGCGCCTCGTAGGCCCGCAGGGCCCCGGCGAATTGGTCGCGGGCGAGGTCCGTTTCGCCGCGCTCCAGGCTCGCCTCGGCCAGCCGCGTCCAGGAGCGGGCCAGGCCGACGACGGGAACCCCGCGCAGGTAGCGGTCGCGGGCCGCCGCCGCGTCGCCCAGGCGCAGGAAGTGGTCGCCCAGCAGCGGCCAGCTCCAGGCCGCGGCGAAACCCTGCAGCCGCGAGCAGAGGGCTTCGGCGGCTTCCGCCTCCCCCTTCTCCAGCAGCCTGCTGACGCGCTCGTTTCCTTGGCCGGGCAATGCCGCGGCGAGCAGGCAGGCGAAGGCCAGCGCCGGAAGCGCCCTCCGCCATCGCATCCACACCGCTCTTGCTCTCATGGGCCGGCCCCTCCTCTCGGGCAAGTATAGAAGAAACGTCCGGCATCTGCAAACGCAAAGGCCGCCGCCATCGGCTGCGCGAGCGCAGGTTGATTTTTTTAGCGCCGCCGTGTAATATTTTCTTTATGAAAGATTACTACGAGATACTGGGCGTCAGCAAGAGCGCCAGCATCGCCGACATAAAAAAGGCCTACCGCAAGCTGGCCCGCAAGTACCACCCCGACCTGAATCCGGGCGACAAGACGGCAGAGCAGCGCTTCAAGGAGATCAACGAGGCCCATGAGACGCTGAAGGACCCCGAGAAGAAGAAGCAGTACGACCTGTACGGCTCGCTGGGCGCCCGCGGCGGGCCCGGCCCCGGCCCGGGCCAGGGCCGCGGCGGCGGCTTCGAGGGCTTCGACTTCAGCAGCAGCGGCAACAGCTCCTTCGGCGACATCTTCGAGACCATCTTCGGCAACCTGGGCGATTCCAGCGCCCGCCCCGGCCGGCGTCCCGGCGGGCGCCGCGACCCGGAGCCCGGCGAGGACCTGCACTACTCCATGAACCTCGGCTTCCTGGACGCGGCCAACGGCCTGGAGACCGCCATCCAGGTCAGCCATCGCCAGCCCTGCCCGGCCTGCAAGGGCAAGGGGATCGACGCCGCCTCCAAGCAGACCGCCTGCCCGACCTGCGGCGGCCGCGGCCGCGTGCAGAAGCAGTCGGGGTTCATGAAGTTCGGCTCGGTCTGCCCGGCCTGCGGCGGCAGCGGCGTGCTGCCCGGCGCCCCCTGCCGCTCCTGCGGCGGCGACGGGCGGGTCGAGGCCCCGTCGCGCCTGCGGGTGCGCATCCCCGCCGGCGTCGACAACGACTCCAAGGTGCGCATCGCCGGCAAGGGCAACGCCGGCCGCAACGGCGGCCCGCCTGGCGACCTGATCATCACCATCCACGTGGCGCCGCACAAGATCTTCCGCCGCAGCGGCCACGACCTGGAGATGACCCTGCCGCTGACCTACGCCGAGGCGGCGCTGGGGGCCAAGATCGAGATCCCCACCCTGGAGGGCTCGGCGCTGTTCAAGGTGCCGCCGGGCACCGCCTGCGGCCAGCGGCTGCGCCTCAAGGGCAAGGGCATCGTCAACCCCAAGACCCGCGAGAACGGCGACCTCTACGTGGAGATCCGCATCGTGCCCCCGTCGACCAAGGACCTCAAGGTGCGCGAGCTGCTCAAGGAGATCGAGCGCGTCGCCCCCTA
>CAYXCX010000078.1:1083-8381 GCA_964463405.1 uncultured Clostridia bacterium | reverse complement strand
AACAGTATAAAGGTCGACGCCATTCCCTAGCAGCCACGTCGCGCAGGTATGCCGGCTCATATGGAAATGAAGATGCTTCTCCAATCCAGCGACCTTGGCCCAGTTGCGCAAGCTGTTGTTTATCGTCACGCCACTTTTTAGATTGAATATGTGGGGGAAATTGACCATCTTCTCGTTTTCCCCCATCCAGATCTTTGCCTCGGGCGGGATCGGCAAATACTCGAAGCCGCCGGTTTTCTTTTGCCTGAACTTCAGACGGCCATCCTTGTAGTTTTCCCATTTCAGCGCTTGCACATCGGAAAATCGCAAGCCGGTGTAGCAGCAGAACAGGAAGGCGCGCTTCATCTCGGGGTTGGGATCGTATGGGGTAGCGGCCAGGGCCTCAAGCTCCGCCTGGGTCAAATACTCGATCTCGGTCTCCTTGGTGCGAATGCCTTCAATAAGCCTGGCCGGGCTGAGAGTGATGATCCGATCCTTTACCGCACGATTCAGCGCCGCCTTGAATATGGAGTAGATGAGGTGGGCCGAATTCGTTGATAGGCGCTCCAGCAGGAAATCCCGGAATTGGGCAACCCACGATTCGTTGACGTTGCCGATACTTACGCGGTTGCCCGGGAATTCCTTCAAGTGCTTGTGACAAAGCTGCCAGTTGTGGTCCTCTTTATTGATGGTCTCATAATATTTCAGGAAGGTCATTTTTCGCTTGTGCGCCGGCGCCGTTCCCCGGCCCATGCTCTCCAGCTCTTCTTCGCGATTTAATCTGATCTTTTCGGCCAAGCGTTGGGTTTCCTTGTCCCGGACTTTATCGCCAATCAGGCGCAGTTTGAGAAATTCATAATTCCACTTGTCATTGGCCCACCATTTCAGAAACAGAGATGTGCCTTTTTTGCCTACCCGCTTCTTTAGGGAAACCGTCATGATCGCCTCCAAATATATAGTAACGTTAAAGTAACGGTTATTCAACAATTTTTGTTAAACATGATGAATTTTCAATAATCTTGCGACAATTTCGATAAGTGCTATAAACTTGGATAATATAGCCTTTATTGCTCGATTTATCACAATCCTTAATTATGCTGATTGGTTATTATTATTACTAACACTAACACTAAGAGCTAGGCAGCCCCTTCCTGTCAATGAAAGATCTTCTTCAGCAACTTGCCGAGCGCGGGCAGCAGGTCCAGCTCCAGGTCGCGGCGCTCGGGCTCGGGGCGGGAATGGGCGAAAGAACTGTCGATGCGGGCGAATTCCACGTTTTTTTTCGCCTGCTCAAGCTCCAACCTGGCCTTCTCCAGTTCCGCCTCCCGGCGCACGATCTTGCCGCCGGCCTTGGTCCACTCCAGGATCTGCCGCAGTTCGCCGCCGTCGAGCCACATGCCGTGCTCGCGGCAGACGTCGGCGATGACGCCGCTGCGCGGGCCGAAATTGACGCGGTTCATCAGCCGGCGGCAAACCGGGCAGTCGATGTAGCGGACCGGGAACTCATGCCGGCGCCTGGCGCCCTGCACTTCGCTCAGGCGCTGGGAGTCGACGGCGTGGACGTTGGCCACCGCCTTGTCCAGCAGGGCGTCGAGCTCGCCGGGATCGAAAAAGAGCCCCAGGCAGGTCGGGCAGCGCTCGATCATGAACCGGCCCTCCAGATGAAGGTCGACGGTCTGCAGGGGCTTGTGGCAGCGCGGGCAGATGCGCGGCGACGTGGGCGTCTCGACCGTGAAGCGGTGGACCACCTTCAGGTCGACGTCCTGGCGCGTCTGGCAGTACTCGCACACCAGCAGGGTGCCGCGCAGCGGCGCGCCGCAGTTTACGCAATTGGCCATAGTGTCCTTGAATCCGTCGTTGATTGTACTGGATGAGTGGGTGAAAAGCAAACAAAGCTCGAGACGTTAGACGTTAGTAGTTAGCAAGAAAAAAGTCCTGGGACTCAAGCAAGACCTTCGCTTTGTTGCCATCTGGAGTTTCGTGCTCGTTCTATTCTTGCTAACGTCTGGCGTCTAACGTCTAACGTCTCGTGCTCGTTCACAGCTCATATCCTAGGCTGAGCTCCAGCGCGATGACCGGCGCCCGCAGGTAGCGGCTGTGCCGCGGCCCGGCCACGCCGTCGAAGAGGTCGGTGACGTCGATCCCCTTCTCCGGGCCGAACGCGTACAGGTAGCCGATGTAGCGGTAGAACAGGCTGGCGCTGAAGAACATCCGCCCCGAGACCGGAGCCATGACGCCGGCGCCGGCGTTGCCCCCCACGCCGGCGTAGGTGGCGTCGCAGGCCCGGCCCGCGCGGTCGGCGGCGCCGTCGCGCACCCGCAGCCAGGGAAAGTTGAGGCCGACATGGAGAAAGGGGCGCAGGCCGGGGGTGCGCAGCAGGAAGATGCGGGCGTTGACCTGCACCTGGCGGGCGACGGCCGTCGTCGCGCCGGCGCGCGTCTCGGCGTCATGGCCGGAGACAAGGTAGGAAAAGGCCCACAGCCCCGAGCGGAAGCGGCGTCCCAGCCCGATGCCGAATCCCAGGCTGGGCTTGACCCGGGGAATGAAGAAGGCCTGGTCGGCGTTGCCCAGCAGGGCGGAGCCGTCCAGGTCGCCTGCCCGGAACGTGAGATACTGGCTTGTTCCTTCAATAAAGAAAGCCCCTCCCTGGTGAAGCTTGGGAGCCGGGGCGGAATCCTCGGCCTGAACGAGCGGCGCCAGCAGCAGCAGGAGCAGCAGGGTGACCTTGCCGGTCGCGGCCAGCCGCCCGGCGAGGCCCGACTCCCCCGCGCTCACAAAGCACCCGGCGGGTTCCCTGGGGCCGGGTCGGCCGGCGCTCCGGCGCCCGCCGCCGCCGCCTTCTTTTTTCCCTGCTCGGCGGCGATCTGCACGAAGGCCTCGATCAACCCCGGCAGCGAGGAGATCGCCAGCCCGTGGTGGATGGTGTAGAGCAGGCCCTGGTCGGAGTTTTCCAGCACCCAGTACATCCCCTGGCCCTGCTCGAGCAGCGAGGCGATCTTTTCCAGGGCCGGGCGGGGCTGGAGCCCGGCGCCGTTTTCGCGCAGCACCTGGGCCAGGAGGCGCGCAAGCTGCGGGTCGGCGTAGCCGAAGCCGTTGCCGCGCCGCGGCGCCCGGCGGCTTATGCGGCGGAAGGCGTCGCCGTCGCCGAGGCGGGCCGCGCGGACATCGAGGATCCTGTCGGCCAGCCCCGGTCGGGAAGCGGCGATCAGCCACTCCCCCTTCTGCACGACCACCGGCTCCAGCGGCAGCGGCGTCGGCAGGCGCGGGAAGGCGATTTTTTTCAGCCCGCCCGCCTCGCTGGTCCGCGCCTGGGCCCGGGGCGGCAGCTTGGCCTTCAGCGTCTCGAAGAGGTAGGCGTCACGGACGCGCACCAGGAGAGCGAACTCGGGCTCGGGAAGCGAAACCGGCCCCGCCTTGCCCGGCAGCAGCACCCTTTTCTCCGCGTCCAGCGCCAGGAGCAGCCCCAGGCGGCCGCCGTAGGACTTGCGCAGCCGGTCGTAGTCGACGCCCGCCCCCTGCATGCCGGCCTTGATCATGGCCATGGCCTGTTCGGGGGTCGGCCGCGGAGCTCCGGCGCCTCCCTGGGCGGCCATCTTGGGAGCCATGCGGCTCGTCCACTCCAGCAGCTTGAAAATGTCGTAGTCGGAGAAAACGGCCAGCGCCGTGTCGGCGGGCAGAAGCTTCAGCTCGTCGAGGGGCCGCGGCTGGCTCCCGACCACGTTCCACAGCAGCCCCTGGCTGCGGCCGGGGCGGTGGTGCAGCACCGCCCGGACCCGGTGCAGTCCCGGCTGGACGGCGAACGAGCTGAAACCGACGCCGCTGAGCTCGGCCAGGCCGTATTCGCCGAGCAGCATGTCAAGCATGTCCAATCCCTGCAGCGCCGCGGCGCGCCGCTCCTCGGGGAGCGCCGCCACGTTGCGCGCCAACCCCGACAGCAGCTCCCGGGCCGCCTTGACGATCTCCTCGGCATGGAAATAGGCCAAAGCCTCGCCCCCCTGGTCCAGGCGCGAAACCACCGGCCAGAAGGTGTTGTCCACGGCGGAACGGTGCCAGCGCTGCGCCAGCCAATGCATCGCCGCCCAGGCCGCGGCGGCGCCGAGCAGCAGGCCGCACAGGACCAAGATCAGAGATTTTTTCATGTGCCACCTCACCAGTAGGATTATATACACTGGCGGGATCAATTCAAGTACTCAGACGTCTGAGGTCTTCCATCCGGCAGCGTTGACAGGCCGCCGCCCTGTGCGCTACAATCGGCGCAAGGCAAGTGAAACCGATGGGCCAGCAAAACGAAAGGAACGCGGGCAGCGCTCCGCTCCAGGAGAGCGAGGAGAAGGTCGAGCTGCGCCCGCCGCGGCAATACCGGGTGATCCTGCACAACGACCACTTCACCACCATGGAGTTCGTGGTGGACATCCTGGTCCGGGTGTTCCACAAGCCGGCCGCCGAGGCCAGGCGCATCATGCTCGACGTCCATCGCCGCGGCCAAGGCCAGTGCGGCGTCTACTCCTACGACGTCGCCCGCACCAAGGTCGCGCGCGTGCTCGACCTCGCCCGCCGTCAGGAGTTCCCCCTGCGCTGCACGCTGGAGCCGGCCTGAGCGCCTTCATGGACAAGATCCAGATCCAGGACGACCTGAACCGCATCCTGGCCGTCGGATTCGCCGACGCCCGCCAGCGCCGCCACGAGTACCTGACCCCGGAGCATTTCCTGTACGCCTCCCTGTTCTTTTCCGCCGGCGCGGGCGTCATGGCCCGCTGCGGCGCCAATATCGAGCTGCTGAAAAAGGAGCTGGAAACCTACCTCAACGAGAAGGTGCCGCGGGCGGACCGCAGCGAGCCCGTCCCCTCGCTGGGCTTTCAGGACATGATGGAGCGGGCGGTGGTCCATTCCCTGGCCGCCGAAAAGAAGCTCCTGGAAATCGGCGACGTCTACGCGGCCCTGTTCGAGGAAAAGGAGTCCTTCGCGGCCTACCTGCTGCAGCGCGAAGGAGTCAGCCGCTATTCCCTGCTGCGCGTCCTGGCGCACGGCGACGTCCCGAACGCGGAAGATGCCGCCGTCCGCGAGGCCCGGCCGGCCGGCGGCAGCGACATCCTCACGCTGTACGCCCGCGAGCTGACCGATCGGGAGCGCGCCGGCGAGTGCGAGCCGCTGATCGGCCGCGAGGACGTGTTGCAGCGCACCCTGCAGGTCCTGTGCCGCCGCTTCAAGAACAACCCGGTCCACGTCGGCGACCCGGGGGTGGGCAAGACCGCCATCACCGAGGGGCTGGCCCGGCTCGTGGTGCAGGGCCGCGTGCCGCCGGCGCTGCAGGGCATGCGCATCTTCGCCCTGGACCTGGCGGCGCTGCTGGCCGGCACGCGCTACCGCGGCGATTTCGAGGAGCGGCTCAAGCAAGTGCTGGCCGCCCTCGAAAGCCGGGCCAATTCCGTCCTGTTCATTGACGAAATCCACGCCGTCATCGGCGCCGGCGCCGTTTCGGGGGGCGCCCTGGACGCGGCCAGCATCCTGAAGCCGGCGCTGGCCCAGGGCCGGCTGCGCTGCATCGGCACGACCACCCACGAGGAGTACAAGAAATATTTCGAGAAGGACCGGGCCCTGGCGCGCCGCTTCCAGAAGATCGAAATCCCCGAGCCCTCGCTTGCGGAAACAGGCGCCATCCTGCACGGGCTGCGCCGGCGCTACGAGGAGTACCACCGGGTGGCCTATGAGGACGAGGCGCTGCTGGCCGCCGCCGAGCTGGCGGCCAGGCACATCCACGACCGCTTCCTCCCCGACAAGGCCATCGACGTCATCGACGAGGCCGGGGCCCGGGCGCGCATGAAGGCGGCGCAGAGGCGCGGGCGCCCGCGGATCACGGTGGCGGACGTCGAGCAGGTGGTGGCGGCGATGGCCAAGGTGCCGCGGCGCAGCGTGTCGAGCGGCGAAAACCGCGGCCTGCGCCTGCTGGAGTCCGAGCTCAAGTCCAGGGTTTTCGGCCAGGACGCAGCCGTGGAGAAGGTGGCCTGGGCCGTCAAGCGCGCGCGCGCCGGCTTCCGCGAGCCCGACAAGCCGGTGGCCTCGTTTCTCTTCGCCGGTCCCACCGGGGTGGGCAAGACCGAGCTGGCCCGCCAACTGGCCGCCGTCCTGGCCGTTCCCCTGCTCCGCTTCGACATGAGCGAATACCAGGAAAAGCACACCGTTTCGCGCCTGGTGGGCGCCCCGCCCGGCTATGTCGGCTACGAGGAGGGCGGCCTGCTGACCGAGGCCGTGCGCAAATCGCCCCACGCCGTTCTGCTGCTGGACGAGATCGAGAAAGCCCATCCCGACATCTTCAACACGCTGCTGCAGGTGATGGACTACGCCACCCTGACCGACAACAGCGGCCGCAAGGCCGACTTCAGCAGCCTGGTGCTGATCCTGACTTCGAACGCCGGCGCCCAGGAACTCGGCCGCCCGGCGCTGGGCTTCCGGGGCCAGCCCCAGGCGAGTTCCGTCACGCGGGCGGTCGAGCGGCTCTTTTCCCCCGAGTTCCGCAACCGCCTCGACGCCATCGTCCCCTTCCGCCACCTGGATGAAAAGGTGGCCCGGCTCATCGTGCGCCGGTCGATCGCCGAGTTCGCCGCGCAGCTGCAGGAAAAAGGCGTGCGCCTGCGCGCGGGCGACGACGCCGTGGCCTGGCTGGCGCGGCGCGGTTTCTCCCGGCTTTTCGGCGCCCGTGAAATCGGGCGCCTGGTCCAGGAAAAGATCAAGAACCCCTTCGTGGACGAGGTGCTGTTCGGCCGCCTGCAGCGTGGCGGCGACGCGCTCATCAAGGCCGAACAGGACGAACTCGTGATCCAGGTCACGGAAGCGGCGGTTGGCAAGAAGAAAAAAACAGCCGTTCCCGGCACAGGGCGACATGGACAGTGACGAACGGAAGCAACCCGTCGAGTTGCTGCGCCAGATCGGGTTGGTCGCCGCCGTAGCCTTCGCCATCGGCTCGGTGATCGGATCGGGAATCTTCAAGAAGCCCGGGCTGATGGCCTCGCAGCTCGAATCGCCCCTGCTGCTCCTGGCGGTGTGGGTGATCGCCGGCCTGATGACCCTGTTCGGCGTCCTGAGCATCGCCGAAATCGCCAGCATGTTCCCGGCCGCCGGCGGCCAATACGTGTACTTCAGCAAGAGCTTCGGCGATTTTTCCGGCTATCTCTACGGCTGGGCGGTGTTCATCGTCATCCAGACCGGCTCGCTGGCCTCCATCGCCTACGTCTTTTCCGATTCCCTCGGCCAGTTCTTCGCCTTTCCGCGCCTGGGTCCGGCCTGGGAGAGCTTCGCCCTGCACATCCCCTGGGTGGGAGACA
>CAYXCX010000078.1:420-1073 GCA_964463405.1 uncultured Clostridia bacterium | reverse complement strand
TCATCAATTACCTCGGGGTCCGCCTGGGCAGCGCCGTCCAGATTTTTTTCACCGCGCTGAAAGTAGCCGCCATCCTGGCCATCGTCGCCCTGGCCTTCGCCTTCGGCCAGGGTGACGTCGCCCACTTCACCGAGTCGGCCGTTTCCTTCCAGGGCGGCGCCGCCCCGGTTTTTCTGGCCTTCATCATGGCCATGTCCGGGGCCTTCTGGTCGTACGACGGCTGGATCAATGTCACCTACGTGGCCGGCGAGATCAAGGACCCGCAGCGCAACCTGCCCCGGGCCATGCTCATCGCCACCGCCACCTTCATCTCCGTCTATCTGCTGGTCAATCTGGCCTACTTCTACATCATCCCGGCCAAGGCCATGGGGGCCAAGTACCTGGCGGCCGAGGCCAGCGGCCAGTCCTACCTGGTGGCCACCGACGTGGCCTCTTCGTTCCTGGGCGGCTGGGGCGGCAGCCTGATCGCAGCGGCCATCATGATCTCGACCTTCGGCACGGCCAACGGCACGCTGATGATGTCGGCCCGCGTCTATTACGCCATGGCCCGGGACCGGCTCTTTTTCCGCGGCCTGCAGCGCGTCCACCCCCGCTTCCGCACCCCCGGGCCGTCGCTGGTCGTCCAGTGCGCCTGGACCTGCGCGCTGATCCTG
>CAYXCX010000078.1:0-410 GCA_964463405.1 uncultured Clostridia bacterium | reverse complement strand
TTCAACATCATCCCTGACCAGGTCGAGCTGGTCGGCACCATCCGCACCTTCGACCCGCTCACCGACATGCTGATCTTCGTCTCCTGGGTCTTTTACGCCGCCGCCGCATTGGGCGTCATCGTGCTGCGCCGCAAGATGCCCGACCACGAGCGCCCCTATCGCGTCTGGGGCTACCCGGTCGTGCCGCTGGTCTTCGTCGCCTTCGCCCTGGTCTATGTGGCGTTCACACTCTATTCCGATGTGGTCAATTACCTGGCCGGCCGCGCGCCGCTGGTCAACTCGCTGTTCGGCCTGCTGCTGGTGGCGCTGGGCATCCCCGGGTATTTGTACTGGAAGAGCCGTAAAAGGGAGACCCAGGAACAGGGATAGTTCGTAGAGTTTCTTGCAGTCGCTGCCACTCGGAAAGGCAA
>CAYXCX010000077.1:2447-8534 GCA_964463405.1 uncultured Clostridia bacterium | reverse complement strand
CCATGAGGGCCGCACGCTGGCCGCGTTGGGCCTGGGAGACAAATCCGTCGACGAGGTCAAGCGCCTGCTCCGGGAGGGGTGACGGCAGACGCGGATGGGCGTGCATCCAGCGCCTCGCGCACCTTGACCGAGAGTTCCTTGAGCGAGAAGGGCTTCTGGAGAAAGCACACGCCCTCCTCGAGAACTCCGCCGTGCGCGATGACATCGGCGGTGTAGCCGGAGACAAACAGCCGCCCCATGTCCGGATACTGGGAGAGCAAGCGCCGCGCAAGCAACCGGCCGTCCATCTCGGGCATGATGACGTCGGTCATGAGCAGATCGATCTCGCCCACGTGCGCGTCCGCCAGACTGATCGCTTCCCGGGGGGAACCGGCCGCCAGAACCCGGTACCCCATGTTCTCCAGCATCCTCCTGGCCACTCCCAGGATGGCCGGCTCGTCCTCCACCACCAGGATCGTCTCGCTGCCGCGCCGGCCGCCCCGCGCCCGCGCCGGGATTTCCGCGGCGGCGGTTCCCTGCCGCCGCGGCAGATGGACGGCAAAGGTCGAGCCCCGCCCCGGCGCGCTGTCGACGGCCAGGAAGCCGTGGTTCTGCTGCAAGATGCCGTAGACGGCGGGCAGGCCCAGCCCGGTGCCGCGCCCCTGCGGCTTGGTGGTGAAAAAAGGTTCGAAGATGCGTTCCTGGACTTCCGGCGCCATGCCGCAGCCGCTGTCGCTCACCGCCAGCCGCACGTATTCGCCGGGGGCGGAGTCGGGCCAGCCGGCGCAGGCGGCGGCGTCCAGGCGAACGCCGCTGGTGGCCAGGGTGACGCGGCCGACGCCGGATATAGCGTCGCGGGCGTTCAGGCACAGGTTGGTCAGCACCTGCAGCAGCTGCTGCGGATCGATCAGCACCGGGCCCAGCCCGGCGCCGGGGAGCCACTCCAGGGTCTTGTCCTCGCCGACCAGCCGCCGCAGCATGCCCAGGTTGCGGGCCACGGTCTCGTTGAGGTCGATCAGCCTGGGCTGCGCCGCCTGGCGCCGGGCGAAGGCCAGCAGCTGGCGGGTGAGCTCGGCCGAGCGGCCGGCAGCCTGCTCGATGGCCTGCAGCCCGGCCTGGAGGGGGGGCCCGGCGGCGGGATCGCGCTGGGCCATGCCGGCGTGGATCAGGATCACCTCCAGCATGTTGTTAAGGTCGTGGGCCACGCCGCCGGCAAGGCGGCCGATCGAGTCCATCTTTTGCGAATGCAGCAGCAGCGCCTGCAGCTTCTCGCGCTCGGCCGCCGCCCGCCGGCTGTCCTCGATGTCGATCTCGACGCCGTCCCAGAGGAGGCGGCCGTCAAGCGAGCGGCGCGGCGCGGAGATGAACAGGCGCCAGCGGACCTCGCCCGAGGGCAAACGGACCCGCGCCTCGGATCTGAAGGGCCGCATGGCGGCGGCGGCGCGGGCCTCGCCCTCGGCGACCTTCTTGGCGTCCTGGGCGTCGAGCTGCCCGTAAATCAAGGCCGCATCGCGGAGGATCTCCCGGGCCGGAAAGCCGTGCAGGGCTTCGACCCCGGCGCTGACGAAGGTGAAGCGCCGCTCGCGGCCGTCGGGGCCCGAATCGATCTGGTACACCATGCCGCCGGGCAGGTTGTCGGCCAGCAGGCGCAGCCGCTCCTCGCTCTCATGAAGGCGCTGCTCGGCCAGCTTGCGCTCCGTGATGTCGGTGATCGTGCCGACGTAGCCGGCGATGCGCCCATCGGCGTCGAACTCGGGCGTGGCCCGTCCCATCACCCAGGCGACCGAGCCGTCGGGACGGAGGAAGCGGTAGTCGTCCGCCGACTCCTGCTGGCGGATGGAGGCCTGCCGCCAGCCCAGCCCCAGGCGCCCCCGGTCGTCGGGATGGACCGCCCGCAGCCAGCCCAGTCCCAGGGCCTGGCCGGCGTCCAGGCCGGCGATGCTGCACCAGGCCGGGTTCACGAAGGTAGTCGAGCCGGCGGCGTCGGTGTGAAAGATGCCGACGGGCAGGATTTGCGCCAGCTGCTGGTAGCGGCGCTCGCTTTCCAGGAGCTTGCGCTCCGACCGCTTGCGCTCGCCGATGTCCTGCAGGAACCCGGTCCACAGCACGTCGCCGTCGGCGAGCGCCCGGGGCAGCGACTCGAGGTGGACCCAGATCTCCCTGCCGCCGGGGCGCAGCCGCCCCTCCCACTCGAAGGAAACCAGCCGCTCGTTGGCCTCGACGTTGCGGCGCACCCACTCCTCCTTGTCCCCGGGATGGACCATCTCCTCGAGGAGGCCCGGAGTGCTTTCGAACTGCCTGCGGCTGACGCCAAGAATCTCGCAGAAGCGCCCGCTGACCAGCTCCACGCAGTAGGGGGCGGAGCCGGGGACGCTCCAAGCCCCCGGCCGCCACTTCTTCACGGCAAGCACGCGGATGCGGTAGATGCCCACCGGCTGGGTGTTGATCAGGTCCAGGAACAGCTCGGTTTCCTGCTGCAGCGCCGCAGCGGCCACCCTCTGGCCGGGGTCGGAATGGATGAGGTCGTCGCGCTTCTGCCGCTTGGCGTTTCGCTCCGCCGGCCGCGCGGCCGCCTGCCGGCGGCGGTCCTGCCCGGCCGCGCTTTTCGCGCCGGAATTTTTCCCGCGCCTGGACGTCTCTCCCATGAAAAAATTCTGCCCGTTATTTTTTTCGCTGTCAATCGGGAAAGGCGGCAGCGCAGAAGTTTGCATCGCCGCAGCTTTTTTGCTACCCTGACGGTGAAACGCGGCGCCGTTGCCGCGGCCCGGCCCTGGACGCCGCGCGGCGCTGGGCGGGAGGAGACGGTCCATGGCAGCAGGCATGTACGAGATCATTTCCCGCAAGCGCGACGGCCAGGAACTGGGCCGGGAGGAGATCGCCTTTCTCATCGACGGCTACGTCCGCGGCGACATCCCCGACTACCAGGCGGCGGCCTGGCTGATGGCCGTGTACCTCCGCGGCCTGAGCGAGCGCGAACTGGCCGACCTGACCGAGATCATGCTGGCCTCGGGCGACCGCATCGCCCTGGACGGCGTGGCCGGGAAGAAGATCGACAAGCACAGCACCGGCGGCGTCGGCGACAAGGTCAGCTTCGTGGTGGCGCCGCTGCTGGCCGCCTGCGGCGTACGCGTCCCCATGCTCTCGGGGCGCGGCCTGGGCCACACCGGCGGCACCCTGGACAAGCTGGAGTCGATCCCGGGCCTGAACGTTTTCCTGACCGTGGAGCAGTTCCGCCGCGTTCTGGCCGGCACCGGCATGGTCATCTGCGGCCAGACCGACAACGTCGTGCCGGCAGACAAGAAGCTCTACGCCCTGCGCGACGCCACCGCCACCGTCAGCTCCATCCCGCTGATCGCCTCCTCGATCATGAGCAAGAAACTGGCCCTGGGCTCCGACGGCATCGTCCTGGACGTCAAGACGGGCAGCGGCGCCTTCATGCGCGAGGAAGCCGACGCCGTCCGCCTCTGCCGCACCATGGCCGCCATCGGCGCCAAGACCGGCCGGCCCACGCTGGGGATCATCTCCAACATGGACCAGCCGCTCGGCCGCGCCGTGGGCAACGCCCTGGAAATCAGCGAGTCCATCGAGGCCCTGAAAGGCCGGGGCCCGGCCGACCTGATGGAGGTCAGCCACGCCCTGGGCTGGCTCATGCTGCGCGCCGCCGGCGAGGAGATCCCTTACGAAAAGGCCTTGTCCCGCTTCGCCGCGGCCATCGCCTCGGGGCGGGCGCTCGAGGTGTTCCGCCGTTTCATCGCCGCCCAGGGGGGCGACGCCGGAGTCTGCGACGATCCCTCGCGCCTGCCCGGCGCCAGGCTGCGCGAAGACATCACGGCGCCGCAGGACGGCTGGATCGCCGCGGTCGACAGCTTTGCCGTGGGCATGGCCGCCATCGACACCGGCGCCGGCAGGCGCCGCAAGGAGGACGCCGTCAGCCACGGCGCCGGCTTCGTCTTCCACGCCAACGTCGGCGATTGGGTCAAGAAGGGGCAGCGCCTGCTCACCATCCATTCCGACCGCCCCGAGCTCCTGCCCTCGGTCCGCCAGCGGCTGCTGGCCGCGATCCGCCTGCGCCGCGAGCCGGTGGCCCGGCCGCGCATGATCCTGCACCTGGCCGACGGCGGCGGCATCCGCCCCTGGCCCCACTGACGCCGTGCCTCGCCGCTACCGGGCGGTCTTCTTCGACGCCGACGACACGCTGTACGACTATCCCGCGGCCGAACGCGCCGCCCTGCTGGCCTGACGGGAAGAATTCCGCCTGGCCGGCTCCGCGCCGGCGTTCCTCGCCGCCTACCGCCGCCACAACCGCGACGTGTGGCGCGAGTTTGAGCGCGGCGAGACCGACCAGGCCGCGCTGCGCGTCGAGCGCTTCCGCCGCCTGGCCGTTGAGCTCGGCCTGGAAGGGCTGCCGCTGGAGCAGGTCAGCTCCTTCTACCTGCAGGCCCTCTCCGGGCAGTCGCAGCTGCTGCCGGGTGCGCTGGAGCTGGTTCAGGGGCTGGCGGCGGAGTTCCCGCTGGCCCTGATCACCAACGGCATCGCCTCGGTTCAGGAACGGCGCTTCGCCGCCTCCCCGATCACCCCGCTCTTCCAGGTGATCGTCATCTCCGAAAAGGTCGGGATCGCCAAGCCCGACCCGCGCATCTTCGCCCCGGCCCTGGAAGCGATCGGCGTATCGGCGCCAGACGTCCTCTACGTCGGCGACAGCGTCACCTCCGACATGGCCGCGGCGCGCAACGCCGGCATGGACTTCTGCTGGCTCAATCCCGGCGGGGCGCCCGCACCGGAGGGTTTCGCGCCGGCTTACGTCATCGCCTCATTGGGCGAGTTCCCAAGAGTGGCGAGGAAGTCTCGCGGTTGACACGCCACCGCCGCCGCAATACAATCCCTTGCTTGGGAGGAAAGATGAAAAAATCACTTTTGCTTTCCGTCATCGTCATGTTGCTCGCCGCCCTGCTGCCGGCCCAGGAGACCGTCAAGGCCAACCTGCCGCCGCTGCCCCTGAGCGAGCGCCAGCGCCTGCCTGAAATTCAATCCATCACGCCATTCGCCTACGCCTACCTGGAGTGCCGGGGTGCCTACGCGCAGATCCCGGCCAAGACCCAGGAGTTCATGGCTGAATTTTTCAAGCAGAAGCTGACGCCCAACGGCATGTTCTTCGCCATGTACCTCAACGCCCCCTCCATGGTCAAGGAGGAAGAGCTGTTGTGGCGCCTGGGCTTTCCCGTCGCCGCCGACGCCGAGGTATCCGCGCCGCTGCAGAAGGGTGATTACAATTTCACTCAGGTCGCGTTTTACCTCTTTGTCGGCCCCTATGACCTGATGGACTACGCCTACGGCAAAATCGCCGCGTTCATCGACTTGAACGGGTACAAGGCGGCCGGCCCGAGCATCGAAAGGTACCTGGACGCCAACCCCCTGGCGGTCAAGCCCGAGGAGCTGCGCACCGAGGTCCTGATGCCGGTGGAGAAGAAACAGCACCCGGACAAGAGTGAGTAGTGGAAAGTGATGGGGCCAAGAAAAAAAAGGGCATCAGCCGATCTGGGGTGAGCATCCAGAAAGATTAAATCTTCCCGCCCTTTGCTCTTTCACACCGCCCTTGTTTCCGGCTCTTTCACTTTTCACTCGCTTCAGACTCTTTCCCTGGGCTTGCTTTAGCCGAGCAATATGCCGGCCAGGGTGGCGGTCATCAGCGTGGCCAGCGACCCGCCCAGGACGGCCTTGAAGCCCAGGGCCGCGATGTCCTTGCGCCGGTGCGGCGCCATGGGGGCGATGCCGCCGATCTGGATGGCGATCGAGGAGAAGTTGGCGAAGCCGCACATGGCATAGGTGGCCATGGTGATCGCCTTGGGGCTCAGCGCCCCCTGCTTGATCAGGCCGACCAGGTCGATGTAGCCCACGAACTCGTTCAGCACCACCTTGGTCCCCAGCAGGCTGCCGAAATGGAAGGCGTCGGCCGCGGGCACGCCGATGCCGACGGCCAGGTAGCGCAGCACCACGCCGAACACGAGCTGCAAGGAAAGCGGCATGCCGAAGCGGGCCGTGAGGTAGGCGTTGACCCCCAGCAGGTCGCCCAGGCCGGTGGTGATGACCTGGCGCACGCTGGTATCGGCC
>CAYXCX010000077.1:0-2437 GCA_964463405.1 uncultured Clostridia bacterium | reverse complement strand
GAACAGGTAGTTGATCAGGGCGATGCCGGCGATGAAGGCGATGAGCATGGCTCCCACGTTCAGCGCCAGCTGCATGCCGTCGCCGGCGCCGGTGGCCGCCGCCTCGATGACGTTGTCGGCGTTCCTCTCCACCTTGAGGTTGACCTTGCCCTTGGTCGCCGGCGCGCCGGTCTCGGGAAAGAGGATCTTGGAGATGAGCAGGCCGGCGGGGGCGGCCATGACGCTGGCGGCCAGCAGCTGCACGGCGAAGCGCAGCTGGGCCTCGGCCAGTGGGATTTTGTATACTTCGGACATGGCCTGGCCGAGCATCTGGATGTAGGCGGCCATGACGCCGCCGGCGATGGTGGCCATGCCGCCGACCATGATGGTCAGGATCTCGGAGTTGGTCATGGTGCCGATGTAGGGCTTGATCAGCAGCGGCGCCTCGGTTTGGCCGACGAAGATGTTGGCCGTGTTGGAGAGCGACTCGGCGCCCGAGGTTCCCATGAGCTTGGCCATGAGCCAGGCCATGCCCTTGACCACCGCCTGCAGGACGCCGAGGTAATACAGGACCGAGGTCAGGGTGGCCACGAAGATGATCGTCGGCAGCACCTGGAAGGCGAAATAGACCCCCAGGCTGTCGGGGCCCGAGTTGGTCGCCAGGCGGCCGAAGACGAACTTGGACCCCTCGGTGGTGAAGTTGAGCAGGCTGACGATGGCGCCGCCCAGCCAGGACAGGAGCGCCTTGGGCCAGCCCAGCGGCGCGAACCAGGAGCGCAGCGTGTCGGCATAGAGAATGAAGACGGCGAAGACCCCCTGGATGAGGATGCCCATGCCCACCAGCCGCCAGCTGATGCGCCGGCGGTTGTTGGAGAACAGGACGGCGATGCCCAGGATCAGGAACAGGCCCAGCACGCCGCGCAGCAGTGAGATCAGGTTCATGCGCCACCACCCGAGATCGGATTTTCAGCGCTCATGCTAGCCGCCGGGGCGGCAAATGTCAAGAAAATCGGCGCAGGGCGTATGGCGTAAGGCGCAGGGGAAGACAAAGAATGCAGGAAAAACTCGCGGCCAAGAGCTTCGGGTGACAGGAATACTGCTGCGGGGGAAATCATGCAAACGGGAACCGCCTGCCGCTCTTACCTTGCGCCCTGCGCCTTACACCTTACGCCGAGTCCTGCTTCACACCTACTGGAATTGCCTTTCGATCTTCTCGTAATACTCGATCACCTGGTGCACGTACTCGCGCTTCTTCATGTAGGTGCCGGGAAAGAAGCTGCGCTTGAAGCCGTAGATGACGAAGTTCTTCAGCTCCTTGGGCATGATGTGGAAGGCCTGCACCGCTTTGAGGATCTCGTCGGTCACCGTGGTCTGCGAGACGGTGCGGTTGTCGGTGCAAAAGGTGGCCGACAGCTTGGCCTTGCGCATGCGGCGGAACGAGTGGCGCTTGAGCTCGCGGATGGCCGGAATCGTCTGCAGGTTCGAGGTGAGGCAGACCTCGATGGTGATGCGCCGGTCGGCGATGAACTGCACCAGGTTGTCCACGTAGGCCTTCTTGTCCTGGATGTCCGGGCTCTTGATCATGCTGGTGTCGAAGAGGTACACGGCGTGGCCCAGGCGGTCGGCGTGCAGGTCGGTGATGGCCTGGAAGATGCTTTCCGGGCCGTAGGCCTCGCCGGCGTGCACGGTCTTCTTGAGGAAGCGCTTGTGGGCCAGGGAGTACGCCTGGGCGTGGTCGCCGGCCGGATAGCCGGCCTCGGCGCCCGCCAGGTCGAAGCCGACGATGGGCAGGCCCAGGCGGTCGCGGGCCTCGACCGCCGCCCGCACCAGCTCCTGCGAGGCCAGGGAGAAGACCCACTTGCGCTCCGAATGGGCGTGGACGTCGAGCAGGCTGTCGAAATAGGCCGAAAAGCCGTGGCCGAACATGCGCATGGCGCAGGCGATGATGCCGTACTCGAAGGGCGGCTCCTGGCCGTTGCGCACCTCGGGCCGGGAGTTGAACTCGTCCTTGGCCCGGCGCAGGCCGCGGTCGAGCGCGGCCATGACGTCGATGCTGGTCATGCTGGCGTTCTGGTGCAGCTGCGGCGCGAAGCGCACCTCAATGTAGCGCACCCCTTCGGCCTGGTTGTCCAGGGCCAGCTCGTAGCCCACCCGCTCCAGGGCCTCGGGGGTCTGCAGCACGGCGGTGGTGTAGGCAAAGCCCTGCAAGTATTCGGGCAGGTCGGCGTAGGCGTTCTTGAACACCAGGCGGCGCAGCCCCTCCTCGTCCCAGGCCGGCAGCTCGACCCCCTGGCGGCGGGCCAGGTCGACCAGCGTCGACAGGCGCAGCGAGCCGTCCAGGTGCAGGTGCAGGTCGCTCTTGGGGATCTTTTCGATGAACTCGCGGCTGGTCTAAAGTCGCTTTCCCCGAACTCCAGGCTGCGCGCCAGCTCGGGCTTGTGGTGGGCGATTTCGCCGG
>CAYXCX010000076.1:0-8536 GCA_964463405.1 uncultured Clostridia bacterium | reverse complement strand
CAGACGGAGACGCTGCGCCAGGGGCGCGAGCAGCAGCGCCGCGCCGAGGCCGCCTTCGCCGCCCCCGCCGCCGCCGCCGCGCCGCGCCCCGGCCGCAAGTTCGTCGAGGCCGAGCCGGCCAAGCCCGCGCCGTTCGCCCAGCCGCCGGCCAAGCCCGAGGCGGCGGCCAAGAAGGCCAAGAAGAAGCTCGAGCCCGAAAAGCCGGCCAAGACGGCCAAGAAGGGCCAGAAGAAAATCCTGGAGGAGAAGATCGAGCTCGACGAGATCAAAAAGCAGATCCTGACCGAGGACCTGATCGAGGAACTCGCCGCCCGCAAGGCCGAGACCAAGAAGGAGCCGGTCAAGGAAGTCAAGGTGGCCTACAAGGACGAGGGGGCCTTCGGCGGGGCGCTGGCCAGCGTCCTGGACCAGATCGTCAAGAAGGAAGGCGGGAAGCCTGAAGAGAAGGGCGCCAAGAAGGAGAAGAAAGCCAAGAAAAAGAGCGGCTAAGGATGAAGGTCCTGCTCAATTCCTGGATGCGCGCGATCGACCGCGCCGCCAGCGCCGAACGGAACATCCCGGCCCTCGCCCTGATGGAGAACGCCGCCGCGGCCTGCTGCGAATTCTTCGCCGCGGCTTTTCCCCGCGACCGCTATCCCTCCTGCCGCGTGCTCGCCGGCAAAGGCAACAACGGCGGCGACGGCCTGGCCATCGCCCGCCTGCTGCGCGAGCGGGGCTACGATGCGCGCGCCCTGCTCCTGGCCCGTCCCGCCGACCTCGGACCTGAGCCGCGGGCCAACTTCGACCGCCTGGTGCAGGCCGGGGCCGCCCCCGGGCTGGCGGACACGGCCGCGGCGCTGGGCGAGGCGCTCGCCGCCTGCGACCCCGGCAAGACCTTCGTGGTCGACGCCGTGTTCGGCACCGGGCTGGAAAAGCCGGTGAAGACCGGTTTCTTTGCCGAGGCGTTCGCGGCGCTGAACCGCTCGGGGCTGCCGGTGGCCGCCGTCGACATCCCCTCCGGCCTGGGCGAGGGCTTTGCGCCCGATGCCGGCGTGCACGTGCGCGCCGTCGTCACCGCCGCCCTGCACGCCCTCAAGTGGGCCCATCTGAATCCTGACGGCAGCCCGGACTGCGGCCGCATCCGCGTCCTGGACATCGGCATTCCCCGCGACCTGGAGGATGGCGACGAGTATTTCATCCGCCTGACCGGGCCGGGCGATTTCGCCCCGCTGCTGGCCCCGCGCCCGCGCGCGGCCCACAAGGGCGATTTTGGCCACGCCCTGGTCGTCGCCGGCTCGCTGGAAAAGCCGGGAGCCGGCATCCTGGCCTCCTACGCCGCGCTGCGCAGCGGCGCCGGCCTGTGCACCGCTGCCGTGCCCCCGCAAAACCGCGACCTGGCCGTCCTGGCCCACCCCGAGGTGATGACCCTGCCCTACGCCAAGCCCGGGGAGATCGCGGCCCGGCTCGGCGGTTTCTCCGCGGTTCTCGCCGGCCCCGGGCTGGGGGAAAGCCCGGCCACGCTGGACACCGTGGCCATGCTTCTGCGCGAGACCGAGGCGCCGCTGGTGCTCGACGCCGACGCCCTCAACGTCCTGGCCGGCCACGAGAACCTGCTGCACAGCCGCGGCCTGGGCCCGCTGGTGCTGACCCCCCATGCCGGGGAGTTCGCCCGCCTCTGCGGCCGGTCCGCCGCCGCCGTGCAGCGCGACCGCCTGAATTTGGCGCGGGAGTTCGCCATGCGCCTGGGTTGCTTCCTGGTGCTCAAGGGGCACCACACCCTGTCCGTGTCGCCCCAGGGCCGCGTCTGGGTCAACCAGACGGGCAATCCGGGGATGGCCACCGCCGGCAGCGGCGACGTGCTGGGCGGCATGATCGCCGGCCTCGCCGCCCAACATTTTCCCGGCTACGCCCTGGACGTCATCCTGGCCGCCGCCGTCTTCCTGCACGGCTACGCCGGCGATCTGGCCGCGGCCGAGGTCGGCGAGACGGCGCTGACCGCCGGCGACCTGCTGCGCTTCCTGCCCGCGAGCCTGCTGAGGGCCCATGGATTTCGTTCTCCTTTCCTCGCTCCCTGAGCAGACCCAGGCCCTGGGCGAGCGCCTGGGCCGGCTGCTGCGCGGCGACGAGATCGTCCTGGTCAGCGGCGGCCTGGGCGCCGGCAAGACCGTCTTCATCAAGGGGCTGGCCGCGGGGCTGGACATCCCGGCGGCCGAGGTGGTCAGCCCCTCCTACGTGCTGATGAACCTCTACTCCGGCCGCCACGACCTCTACCACTTCGACCTCTACCGCCTGGGCGTGATGCCCGAGGCGCTGGAGAACCCCGTCGACGAGTGGATCGGCGCTGGGGTGCTGGCCGTGGAATGGGCCCAGTACCTGGATCGCGGCTACTTCGCCCTGCCGCAGGCGGTCGCCGTCGCCATCGCCGAGGAGGGCGACGGCCAACGGCGCATCGCCATCGCCAGCCGCCTGCCCCACCTGGCCCTGCCGTGAAAACGATCTTGCTGATCCGCCACGGCGAGACGCAGGCCAACCGCGACGGCGTTTTCCGCGGCCGCGGCGAAGTGCCGTTGAGCCCGGCCGGCCTGAAGCAGGCCGGGGAACTGCGCGCCCGCTTGGCGGCCGCCGGCGTGCAGCGCATCTTCTCCTCGCCGCTTTGCCGCGCCGCGCAGACGGCCGCGGCCTGTTTTCCCGGCCGCGAGATCGAGCTCGAGGAACGGATCAACAACCTGGACCTGGGGCGCTGGGCGGGAAGGCGCAAAAAGGAGATCGCCGCCGCGGAGCCCGAGATGTGGCGGCGCTGGCTCGAGGAGCCGGAGCGCATGACGTTTCCCGGCGGCGAGTCGCTGGCCGCGCTCAAGGAGCGCACCCGCGCCTTCAACCGGCTGCTGGCCGGCGCCGGCGAGGAGCGGCTGGCCGTCGTCTCCCACCGCTCGGTGCTCAAGGCGCTGCTGGCCGAGGCCCTCGGCCTCGGGGAGAAGTGGTTCTGGAAATTCCACCTCGACAACGCCTCCGTCTCCACCCTGCTTCATGACGCCAGCCGCGGCTTCCTGCTGGCCGGCCTGAACGACACGGCGCACTTGAGCGGGTTCGTGCTCGAGTGGGAGTAGGGCGTCTGCAAAGAAATAACTCGGCTTACGGCGTAAGGCGTACGGAAGAAAACTCATCCCTGCTAGTGGTAGTGATAGTGGTAGTGGTAGTAGCGAGCCCATAAGCGAGCACTTTTTTCTTTTACCTTAATTTCGATTGCCTACCAATGAACTTTTTTGTTCATTTGGTGATTGGAATTTGCTGCTTTGGATTCGGTGCTTGTTCGCCGCACCGTGCCGTTTTCACATGTTCGGTATTGATTTTTATGAGTTAAAAACTGCTTGGAGTTCAGCAAGCACTCAAGCCTCAGTCCCAACGTGGCACGTGGAACCTGGAACGTGGAACCTCGATGGTCCGCCGTACTTTTAGTTGTTGAATAGCTCTGGCCCGCCCGGCTTTCTTCAATCTCCTAGATCTGGCTCATCTGCCACGTTCCGCCCGCCTTGCAGGGGTCGGATGCGCCGATCTCTTCCCAGGTTCCCTTGGCCTGCCACTTGCCCAGGGCGTTGCGGCAGATCGTTCCCCGGAACTTGACGGTGTTGCCGCCGGGAGTGAGAAAACTTCCTTCCAGCTTGCAGCAGCCGCGCAGGCCGCGGGCCAGGGTTCCTGTCCAGTTGCTGAGCGTGCCCGCCGCATCGAGGATCGTCCCCTTGAGCTTGGGCCCGCAGCTGCGGTCCTGCTCGATGACCATGGTGAACTTTTGCTTCTCCGGCGCAGGGCAGTTGGGCTTGGCGACAGGGACCTGATAGCCCTCGTACTTGCCGGCCACGCAGCACAGCTTCAGCGCCTGGGCGGGCAGGGCGGCGACGGCGACCGTCGCTAGGAACGCGAATGACAGCAGCAGGGCCGCCGCTGGCGATCTCCTTTTCATGGGGCCTCCTTTCGTCTTCGCGAACTGAATACGAGTACCGGGGCGATATCTCAGCCTGGGACAGGGAGCAGGGGGCGGTTGACTTTTCCAGGCCATTCTTGGTATGACTTCCGGCATGGCGGCCGACATCCGGGAGATCATCCGCAACCTGCTGGATTTTTACGATTTCCGCGGCCAGACCGTCCTGTCCATCGGCGCCGGCGGCGGCCAGCTGGTCGAGTACGGCCGGCAGGCCGCGCGGGTGACCGCCGTCGACAGCAGCGCCGAGGCCCTGGCGCGGCTGCGGGCCGGGCTGGCCGGCTCGGGGCTGGAAAACAAATTCGACCTGGTCCATGCCGACTTTTTCGCCTGCCGGCAGAAGGGGGATGCGCTGATTTTCGAGTTCTGTTTGCATGAAATGGACGATGCCGCAGCCGCGCTGCGCCATGCCAGGGAACTGGCCCGGGACGTGGTCGTTCTGGACCACCTTCCCGGCTCCGACTGGGCGTTCTACGTGGCGGAGGAGGTGAAGGTCGCCCGCAGCTGGCAGGCGCTGCGTGAGTTCGGCCTGCGCAGGGTCGCCTGCCATGAGTCGCGCCAGGCCTTCGCCGATTTCGCGGAGCTGCGCCTCAAGGCGCTGCCGATGGGCGAGGTCGCCCTGCGCCGCATCGAGCCCTTCCGCGGCCGGACAGGCTTCGCCATTCCCATGGCCTACGGCCTGGCCCTGGCCTGAAGCGGTCATGAGAGCCGGCCCGATCCTGGAACTGTGGGAGGCGTTCGCCGCCGGCATCTATCTCTCCTTCGCCTACATCCACCTCGACCTCTGGCTGCGCCGGCGCGAACGCCTGGGCAACCTGTGGCTGGCCGCGGCCAGCCTGGGCGCGCTCCTAGTCGACGTCACCGGCATGGCCCAGCGCTACCCGCTGGGCGGCCACTTCTGGATCGAGGGGTTGAACGCCCTGGGAGTGGCGGTGGCGACCGCGGCCATTTTTGAACTGGTCGCGTCGCTGGGCGGCGCGCCGCCGCCCAGGAGCGCGCGCATCCTGCAGGTCAGCCTGCTGGCGCTGGCGCCCATGGCCGCCCTGCCCCTGCCGGTCCTGTCCCGGACTCTCGTGGCCGGCTGCTTCGTCCTGCTGATCTGGGCGCTGGCCAAGGCGCTGGCGGCGGCCCGCGCCGGTGACCGCGACTCGGGCAAGGTGGCCCATGGCCTGGTCGCGCTCATCGTTTTGCTGCTGGCCGACCTGCTGGCAGAGATCATGCCGTTCTCCTTTTCTTCCGGAATGCCGATCCTGGGCTTCGCCATCCTCTTCGTGGCCTCGGCGCGCTCGCTGCATGACCGCTTCGGCCGCGAAGAGGAGGCTTCGCGCACCGACCCGCTCACCGGGCTGCTGAACCGCCGCGGTTTCCTGGAAGCCGGCGACGGGGCATTGGTGCGCGGCCGGCGCTCCGGGCGGCCGCTGGCGATCGTCCTGGCGGACCTCGACCATTTCAAGCGCGTCAACGACGCCTTGGGGCATGCCGCCGGGGACTTCGTCCTGAAAGCGGTCGCCGCGGCGATCCGTTCCTCATTGCGCGGCCAGGACGTGGCGGCCCGCTGGGGCGGCGAGGAGTTCATCCTGCTGCTGCCCGATACCGACCGGCCGGGGGCGCGGCAGGTGGCCGAGACGGTGCGCCGCGCCGTCGCCGAGTTGCCGGTCGTCCACGAAAGCGGCAGCGTCGCCGTCACCCTGTCGGCTGGGGCGGCGGAGCACCGTTCCGGGACCAACCTGGAAGAGACGATCGCTTGCGCCGACGCCGCCCTGTTGCAGGCCAAGCAGGAGGGGCGAAACCGGGTCGTCTAAAAACGGCCTGCGCCGCTCCTCTGCCTGATCCCGCTTGTTGATGGCTTTATGGCCGGCCCTCGCCGCAGGGTGGAAGAGAGAGTATGCGGCGGATCCTGGGCGGCGATGTTTCGATTGCAATCCATGCCGATCCGCAGGGAGAACCTGGGGAAAGAGCCGCCGGGCGGATTCTTTGTTTGTGAAAATGTGCAAAAAATGGCAAGCTAAAGTACTGCAGCAGCCATCCTGTCTTATTTCCCGATTCGGAAGCATATCAACATGGGATGTGGAAAACCAGTTCGCCGACTTCCGAGATGATTGTGCGCGCTCATTTCCCGGAGTTTGCACATGGATGATATTTAAAGAAAGCCAATATTAAAGGAAATATCTGCCTATCCATGTTGCCAAAGGATTTGCGTCTGGAATGGGGAGAAATGTTCCTTTTTCAGCCGGCAGATTAGATGATTTCATCGTATTGAGGATCTGATTTCAGGACGAATCGGGTAATTAGTATACGGGGCGATTGGCGGATGTTCAGTTAGAGGGAACGGTGCTACCGCTCGCATTGACTTGCCCCGGGCGATTCTCCTATAATGCCCGGGTCGGCGCAAATTCATACCGGAGCCTGGAAGACAATGGAAAGCTTCTTTTCGTTCCTGGAAAAGCGAGTCAGTGACTGCTCTTCGCTGCTTTGCATCGGGCTCGATCCGCATGTGGCCGACCTGCCCATGCCCAGCGCCGAGGCCGCCCTTTCCTTCTGCGCCGATCTTGTCCGGCGCACCGCCCCATATGCGGCGGCTTTCAAGCCCAACGCCGCCTTTTTTGAGCAGTTCGGGGCGGCAGGCTGGACGGCGTTGGAACAGGTGATCGCCGCCGTGCGCGAACGCTCACAGCGCCTGGGCTCCCTGATCCCGGTCATCCTCGACGCCAAGCGCGGCGACATCGCCTCCACGGCCGAGGCCTATGCCCGCTCGGCCTTCCGCATTCTCGGCGCCAACGCCATCACCCTTTCCCCCTACCTGGGCCACGACTCGATCGAGCCTTTCCTGGTTGACCGGGAAAAGGGGGCGTTTTTGCTGTGCAAGACCTCGAACCCCGGAGCCTCCGACCTGCAGGATTTGCCGCTCGCGGGCAACGGCGAGCCCCTGTACCTTGCCGTCGCCCGCCTGGCCCAGGCTTGGAATGCGCGCGACAACGTCGGCCTGGTGGTCGGCGCCACCCAGCCCGAGGCCCTGGCCCGCGTCCGCAGCGCGGCTCCCTGGATGTGGATCCTGGCCCCCGGCGTCGGCGCCCAGGGAGGCGACCTGGAAGCGGCGTTGAAGGCCGGCCTGCGGCCCGACGGCCGCGGCCTGCTGCTGCCGGTGTCGCGGGCCATCGCGCGCGCCGCCGATCCGGGCAAGGCGGCGGCCGAGCTGCGCGACAAGGTCGTCGAGCTGCAGCACCAGTTCGGCACTCGCCCAAATTGAGAGGCTTGCCATGACCATCCAAGAGCTGAGCGGACGCCATCCCCTGCTGACGCGGGGCGTCACCATCCTGGCCGCCGCGGCGCTGGTCCTGCTGGCGTTGCACGTAGCCTTCCGCTACCTGCTGCCCTTCGTCATCGCCCTGCCCATCGCCCTGGCCATGGAGCCGCCGGTGCGCTTCCTGACGCGGCGCCGGGTTCCGCGCGGCCTGGCGGTGGCCGTCGTCATGGTCGTTTATTTCGGCATCCTTTTCGCCGCCGGATTCCTGGCCGTCAGCCGGCTGGTGGCCGAGGCGGTCGAACTTTCCAAGGAGATCCCCGACGCGGGCCGCTTCCTGGCAAAGCTGTTCGACGATTTGGCGCAATGGGGGCGCTCCGTGTACCTGCGGCTGCCCAAGGAGGCCGTAGGCCCGCTGAAAGATTCGCTCCTGGCCATGGCCAACCAGGTTACCCGCCTGTTGGCCTCGCTGGCCGGCGCGATCCTGGGCCTGGTGACGTCGCTGCCCAGCCTGCTGCTGTTCGCCATGTTCACCCTGATCGCCACCTTTTTCATCGCCCGCGACCGCCATCTGTTCAGCGACAGATTCACCCGCCAGGTGCCGGCCGCGACGCTCGCCAAGCTGCAGGCCCTGAAGGGCAGCCTGGGCCGCTCGCTGGCCGGTTTTCTCAGGGCCCAGATCATGCTGATCGCCCTCACCTTCAGCGAATGCTTCATCGGCCTGAGCCTGATCGGCATCCGCTACGCGCTGGTGATCTCCCTTTTCATCGCCGCCGTGGACATCCTGCCCGTTCTGGGAACCGGCACCATCCTCATCCCCTGGGCCCTGGCCGCCCTGGTGCTGGGCAAGACCTCGGCCGGCATCGGCCTGCTGGCCCTCTACCTGGCGATCACCGTGATCCGCTACGCGGTGGAGCCGCGGATCGTCGGCGGCCAGCTGGGGCTGCACCCCCTGGTGTCGCTGGTCGCCATGTTCGTCGGCCTGCAGGCCCTGGGGGTGGCGGGGCTGATCCTGGGACCGGCCATCGTCGTCGCCGTGCAGGCGTTCATGAAGTCGGGGTTGCTGCCGCAGGGGAAGTAGAAGAACGATCTCTTAGTGTTAGTGTTAGTGTTAGTGTTGGCAGGAAACTCAGCGAACTATTAGTGGTAGTGGTAGTGATAGTGGTAGCAGGAAACTCGGCGAACTAATTGTGTCAGTGACACCCTGAAGGCCCCCGATGACGGAGGCGTCAGCACCAGCGAGAAACTCAGCGAACTATTAGTGGTAGTGATAGTGGTAGTAGCAAGCCCTGAAATGAACAAGTCCAGGTGATTGGCAAATGGTGATTCGTGTTTGGAAC
>CAYXCX010000075.1:0-8580 GCA_964463405.1 uncultured Clostridia bacterium | reverse complement strand
ATGAAGACAGCGTCGTCCCACCGGCCCCATCCGCCTTCTCCCCGGCCCCCTCTCTTTCCGGCGGGAAGAGCTCCAGGCCGGCGCGAGGAGAAGCGACCATGAAGAAAGTCATCCTGGCCCACCGCTACAGCGACGAGGCCATCGAGCGCCTGCGGCGCGAATTCGCCCTGGTGATCGCCGAGGAGCAGGGCGGGCTGGCCCGGGCCTGCCGCCGCCACGCCGACGCCGAGGCGCTGATCAGTTTTCTCTCCGACCCGGTCGGCCGGCCGCTGATCACGGGGCTGCCCAGGCTCAAGATCATCGCCAACTACGCCGTCGGCTACAACAACGTCGACGTGGGCTGCGCCCTGGAGCGCCGGGTGCTGGTCAGCCACACCCCCGACGTGCTGACCGAAGCCACCGCCGACCTGACGCTGGCCCTGATATTGGCCGCCTCGCGGCGCCTGGTCGCGGGCGACGCCCTGGTCCGCGGCGGCGACTTCCGCGGCTGGCAGGCCGGCCTGCTGCTGGGCAAGGAGCTTCACGGCGCCGTGCTGGGCATCGTGGGCATGGGCCGCATCGGCCTGGCCGTGGCCCTGCGCGCCCGCGCCTTCGGCATGAAAGTCGTTTTCTATTCGCGCTCTCCCAAGCCGCAGGCCGAAAATAAATTCGGCTTTGCCCGCGTCACCTTCCTGGAGCTGATCCGCAGCGCCGACGTCGTCTCGCTGCACCTGCCCTACTCGCCCGGCGTCCATCAGCTGTTCAACCGCGACGTGTTCGCCTTGATGAAACGGGACGCCGTCTTCGTCAACACCGCCCGGGGGGGCCTGATGGACGAGGCGGCCTTGGCCGAGGCGCTGGAGAGGAACCGGCTGTTCGCCGCCGGCCTCGACGTCTACGAGAACGAGCCCAGGGTGAACGCCAGGCTGAAAAGGCTGGCCAACGTCGTCCTCCTCCCCCACCTGGGCAGCGCCACCGGCGCCACCCGGCGCCAGATGGCCATGATGACCGTCCAGGCCGTACGCCAGGCGCTGGGCGGGCGCAGGCCCAGGCACCTGATCCCGGAGTGGAAAGAGCGGCTCAAGAAGAAATAAAGCGAACTATCGTGACGCGTAACGCGTGACGCGTAACGCGGAAAGGCATGCAAACACCAACTCCAAGAATGATAGGCTACAACCCGGATTTCAACCCATCACGGTTCAGGAAGGCAATCATTGAGTTTGCCTCTGCATAATGTAATTTTTAAAGTTCTATTCATTGCGGTTTCTCGTCACGCGTCACGCGTTACGCGTCACGAAATATGATGAGGGCAAGTTCCTGCTGGCAAAACCGAGGCCACGGACATATAATCAATTGGTCATGACGAAATCCGCCAAGCTGGGCCAGAACTTCCTGCGCAACGAGAGCGTCGCCCGGCGTATTGTGGAGCTGGTGCCGCCGGGAGAGGGGCCGCTGCTGGAGATCGGGCCCGGGCGGGGGATCCTGACCCGGATGCTGCTCGAGCGCTTTCCCGGCCGGACGCTGGCCGTGGTCGAGGTCGATCCCGGCCTTGCCGACGGACTGCAGCAAGAATTCGGGGGGCGAGTTCGGGTTTTGAGCCGCGACATCCTGGACATCGAACTGGAAAGAGTGTTCCCGGGCGGAAGCGTGACTGTGGCCGGCAACCTCCCCTACCACATCTCCAAGCCCATGGTCGACTGGTTCATCGCCCAGCGCCCGGACATCGCGGCGGCAGTACTGATGTTGCAGAAAGACTTCATCGACAAGCTCCTGGCCGGGCCGGGCAGCAAAAAGTACAACGCCCAGTCGGTCGTGTTCCAGCTTCTCTATTGCTCCCGGCGCGCCTTTGACGTTCCGGCCGGCGCCTTCGCCCCCAGGCCCAAGGTCGTTTCCACCGTGATCGTCGCCGAGCCGGCGAAACCGCCCGCGAAGAATGTCGAGAGATTTTATGGCTTCGTCCGTCAATGCTTCTCCGAGAGGCGCAAGACGCTGGGCAACAACCTGGATCCCATTCCCGCCGCCGTGCGGACCGCGGCCCTCGCCGCCGCCGGCGCCGGAGCCCAGGCCCGGGCCGAGCAGCTGGGGCCGGAGCAATTCGTCGCCCTGTGGCGGGCGTTGACGAACGGCCAGGAGCCGCGCTGAACTATCCGCCGCCATGGGGCTGTGGTATAATGCGGGCTCCAAACGAGAAGGAGCTCCTTCACCATGATCGGCAGCGAGATCTGGATCCTGGCCGGCACGGCCGTATTCCTGGGCTTCTTCCACACCCTGATCGGGCCCGACCACTACCTGCCCTTCATCGCCATGGCCAAGGCCCGGCAATGGTCCATGCGCAAGACCCTCGCCATCGCCTTCCTCTGCGGCCTGGGCCACGTGCTGAGCTCGGTGCTGCTGGGGTTCGTTGGCCTGGGGCTGGGCGTCGCCGTCAGCCGCCTGGAAGCGGCCGAGTCGTGGCGCGGGGACGCCGCCGCCTGGCTGTTCATCGGCTTCGGCTTCGCCTACATGGTCTGGGGGCTGCACCGGGCGGCGAAGAACCGGCCCCACCTCCACCGCCACGCCCACGCCGACGGCAGCGTCCATGAGCATGTCCACCAGCACGAGAGCGAGCACGCCCACGTCCACGAACGCAGGCAGAAAGCGAGCATCACCCCCTGGGTGCTGTTCACGCTATTCGTCTTCGGCCCCTGCGAGCCGCTGATCCCGCTGGTCATGTACCCGGCCGCCAGGCACAGCCTGCCCGGGGTGGTCCTGGTCGCCTCCGCCTTCGCCGTTGCCACCATCGCCACCATGCTGGCCGTCATCGCCCTCTCCACCTGGGGATTGAGCTTTGTCCGCCTGGGGCGCCTCGAGCGCTTTGCCCACGCCCTGGCCGGAGGGGCGATCTTCCTTTCGGGATTGGCGGTTCAGTTTCTTGGACTCTAAAGTAAAAAGGAAAAAGGGAAAGGTAAGAAAAAGCGCTCGAGAGAACGCGATTCACTTTTTCCTTTTGCCTTTTTACTTTTGCCTTTATAGTTTTGGGAGCAAATGATCATGAACCTGACCGCAAAAGACATCATCCAGGACCTGGAACTCGTAAGGGCCAAGTCGCCCCTGGTGCACAACATCACCAACTACGTGGTCATGAACAACACGGCCAACGCCCTGCTGGCCGTCGGCGCCTCGCCGGTCATGGCCCACGCCGTCGAGGAGGTCGAGGACATGGCGGCCATCGCCGCCGCGCTGGTCATCAACATCGGCACCCTCAGCCCGCCCTGGGTGGCGGCCATGGACAAGGCGGCCGCCGCCGCCAACCGCAGGAACATCCCGATCGTCTTCGACCCGGTCGGGGTGGGGGCCACCCCCTACCGCACGCGCACGTTCCGCCTCCTGCTGGAAAAGACCTGGCCGGCGGTCATCCGCGGCAACGCCTCGGAGATCATCGCCGCCGCCGGCGACTTCTCGGCCACCAAGGGGGTTGACAGCGCCGCTGCGGCCGAGAGCGCCCTGGCCAGCGCCCAGTGGCTGAGCGGGCAGCACGACTGCGTGGTCTGCGTCAGCGGCGCCACCGATTATGCCATCGACCACGACCGCGTGCAGAGGATCGGCAACGGCCATCCGCTGATGCCCAGGGTCACCGGCCTGGGCTGCACGGCGTCGGCGCTGTGCGCCGCCTTCGTCGCCGTCCAGCCCGACCGCCTGCG
This sequence comes from uncultured Clostridia bacterium, assembly GCA_964463405.1. Classification (GTDB taxonomy): domain Bacteria; phylum Acidobacteriota; class Aminicenantia; order UBA2199; family UBA2199; genus UBA2199. Next base: position 4,921 of record CAYXCX010000075.1, on the reverse strand, counting down.
GGCCGTGGTCTCGGCCATGGCCGTGATGGGCATCGCCGGCGAGATCGCCGGAGAAAAGGCGGCGGGGCCCGGCTCCATGCAGGTGAAATTCCTAGACGCCCTGTTCCACTTGTCCGGCGAAGAGATCGAGCGGCGCTTGAAAATTTCTTGAAAAAACGGCACGGGCGAGCCGTCGGCCAGCTCTACGGCTCGTAGATCCGGTTCACCGCCGCGGCCCGGGCGGCCGTGTCTTGCTGGAACTCGCGCACCATGGCCGGGTACTTGGCGCCGGCCGCCTTCATGTCTGCCATGTTCCCCAGGTTGACGCCGCCGATGGCAACGACAGGCACGGAAACCGCCGCTGCGATGCGCCGCAGCCCCTCCAGCCCCAGCACCGGGTAATCCTCCTTGGTGGGGGTGGCGATCACCGCACCCACGCCCAGGTAGTCGGCGCCCTGGCGCTCGGCCTGCAGCGCTTCCGCCAGCGACGAGCAGGAGACGCCGATGATCTTTCCCGGCCCGAGCAGCCGGCGCGCCTCCCCGGCCGGCACGTCGTCCTGTCCGACTTTGACGCCGTCGGCGCCGCTGAGCAGGGCGATGTCCAGCTGGTCGTTGACCAGGAACAGGGCGCCGCTCTCGCGGCAGGCGGCGGCTATGGCCAGCGCCGTCTCCAGCCGGCGTGCCGCCGGAGCCTCCTTGTCGCGGTACTGCACGACGCGGGCGCCGCCGCGGCAGGCCTCGCGGGCAACGGCCAGGTGGTCGCGGCTGGTCACCACGTAGGCTCCGCCCGGCAGCGCGGGGAAGCGCAGGCGCGGTTGCAGCCCGGCGTCGGCCCTGTCGCTGATGCGGGCATGGCTCTGAAAGGAGAGCCCGGGCAGGCGGTCCAGCGGGAAGCAGCCGGCCGCCGCGGCGTCATCGCCCGGCTGCAGGTCGCCGCCAGTGACCGCGACGTGGTGGGCGACGACCAGGACCTCGCCGGCCCTGGGATTCAACCCCATCTCCAGGCCGGCCAGGGCCAGGATCCGCCCCTCCAGCCCGGTCTCCTCGCGCAGCTCGCGCAGCGTGCACTCTTCCGGCGTCTCGCCCGTCTCCTGAAAGCCCCCGGGCAGGCACCATTTGCCCCGGCCCGGCTCCACGCTGCGCTGCACCAGCAGCAGTTCCTGCCTGCCGTTGATCACGACGGCGGCCGAGGCGGGCAGCGGATTGTCGTAGACCGCCTGACGGCAGGCCGGGCACCAGTCGCGCTCGCGCCCCTCGAACTCCCGCCGCTGCAGCCTGGCGCCGCAGCGCGGGCAGAATTTCTTGTTCATGGTTCTTTCCTGGCGGCCAGTGTACTCGATCGCCGGGGCGAAGACAACCGCATCCCGGCCGCCAAAGTCGCGGCCGCAACGGCCGGTCCATGCTATAATGGGCCTCCATGGCGCAAAAATCAATCGCCGAGATCGCCAGGCTATGCGCCGACTGCGGCACCTGCCAGTCGGCCTGCCCGGTCTACCGCTGCGAGCTGACCGAGCCCAACTCGCCGCGCGGCAAGGTCAACCTGGCCAAGGCGCTGGCCGACGGCCGCCTGGCCGCGAGCTCGCGCAACCGCTTCCTGCTCTACCAGTGCCTGGTCTGCGGCGGCTGCGAGCACGCCTGCCCGCAGGGAGTTGAGTTCACCGCCATGATGATCGGGCAGCGCGGCCGCGCCGCGGGCGGCCGGCGCATCCCCCTGCTCAAGAAGGCCGCCCTGTTCGTCTACCAGGGGTTCGTCCTGCGCCGGCTCCTCTGGCTGCCGCGGCTGCTGGCGCGCACTCCGCTCAAGAGAAAACTGTCCCTGCCCGCCTTCGAAAAGGCCGACTTGAGGAAGATCCGCGGCGGCGACCGGCAACGGGAATACGACATCCTGCTTTTCCCAGGCTGCGCCTTCACCCATTTCTACCCGCGCAAGACCGTCGAGATCAAGGAGCTGCTGGAACGGCTGGGCTTCAGCGTCCTCTATCCACCGGGGCTGCAATGCTGCGGCTTCCCCTACCTCTCGCAGGGTTGGGGCGAAAAATTCGCCGCCTTGAAAAAAAAGAATGAGGCGGTCTTCCAGCGCTTCCGTTTCAAGCAGATCGTCGTTCCCTGCTCGACCGGGGCGCTGGCTTTCAGGAAATACTACGACCTGCCGGGAACCAAGATCTTTACCTTGAACGAGTTCCTCTTCCTGAAGGCTCCCGGCGCGGCCGTCGACCCCGCTTTCGCCGCTGGCCTGGCCGGCCCGGTCACCTACCACGATCCCTGCCACGACCTGCACTCGCTGCGGCTGAAGACGGAGGCGCGCCACTTCCTGACGCAGCTCGGCGCACGCTTCGTGGACGACGGCGAGCCGCAGTGCTGCGGCTTCGGCGGCCTCTTCAAGGTCGGCTTCCCCGCGACATCGCGCAAGATACTCGCGCGCAAGGAGTCCAGGCTGGAGGAGCTGGGGGCCGCGGCGGTGGTCACTTCCTGCCCGGGGTGTTATTTGCAGCTCAAGGAGAACCTGCCGATTCCCGTCTATTTCCTTAGTGACATTTTTGAACGATGATGAACTATCGTGACGCGTAACGCGTGACGCGTGACGAGAAATGGCAATTGGGTATCGAAAAAATGAAATTTGCCAGGCTCAAGATCCAAGCAGAAAATTGCAAACAAATTCCAATCCCCTGACGGGACGATGTGGCCCAAACAACGGCTCTTCCCAGCTTTGCTTGCTTTTTGGTCATTGGGCCATCGAAATATGTTGTTTGTTTGGGTCTAGATGCTTGTGATTTGGAATTTTTGCTTCTTCTTGTCACGCGTTACGCGTTACGCGTCACGATGGCTCGTTCTTTTCCTAGGTTGACACTCCGGCCCCTATCCCCTAAAATCCCCTCATGGACGCCAACAACATCCCCGACGTGCAATTGAAGGAGCTGATCGATTCCATACACCGCGAGGGCGTGGACAAGGCGCGCCAGGAAGGCGAGGAAATGGTCCACCAAGCGCGGGAAAAGGCCGAGGCCATCGTCGCCGAGGCGCAGGCGCAGGCCGAGGCGCTGCAGGCCGAAGCCCAACGGGAGCGGGAGCGGCTCGAGCGCTCGGGGCGCGAGTCGCTGCAGCAGGCGGGGCGCGACCTGCTGCTGCAGGTCCGCCGCCGGCTCGAGGGGCTGTTCGCCGCCCTGCTGCGGGAAAAAGCGTCCCAGGCGCTGCAGGACCCGGAAATCGTCAAGGCCCTCGCCGCCATGATCTCACGCTGGTCCCCCGGCGAGCGCCAGCAGCTGGAGGTCCTGCTTCCCTCCGGCCAGGGCGAGGCGCTGGCCAAGGCCCTGCGCCAGGCCCTGGCCGCCAAGGTCGCCCAGGGCGTCGAGATCCGGGTCTCCCCCGACGTGCGCGACGGCTTCCGCGTCGGCGAAAAGGACGGCCAGGCCTATTACGACTTTTCCGCGGCCGGCATCGCCGAGGCCCTCGCCATGTTCCTCAACCCGGCCCTGGCCGCCGTCCTTGACGCCGGCCTGAAGCAGGACGGCTAAATTGCCCCAGTACTACTACCTGGTGGCGTCGCTGCCCATGCTGCGCCCGGAAGAGCCGCCGCCGCTGGCCAGCCTGGCCTTCCTGGAGCTGTGCCGCGAGCAGGCGTCGGCTCGCGACCACGCCCTGCTGGCCCGCGTCGGCTTCGACGATCCCGTCTCCCGGCCCGGCGACCCTCCGGCCTGGCGCGACTTCGCCGCCTGGGAAACGGCGCTGCGCGACGAGCTGGCCGTGCAGCGCGCCCAGCGGCTGGGGCGCGACGCGGCGCCCTTCCGCCGCCAGGCCCCGTTCATCGCCGGCCTGGCCGCCGCCGTCAAGGAGGCGCTGGCCGCCGCCAACCCCCGCGAGGGGGAGCTGCTCCTCGACCGCCGGCGCTGGCGGCGGCTCGACGATATCGAGCCCGGCACCGGGTTCGCCGCCGGGCGGCTCGTGGTCTACCGCCTGAAGCTGCTGCTGCTCGAGCGCCAGCAGCTCTGGCGGCCCGGACCCGGCCGCGAGGCCTTCCGCGGCGCGCTCGCCCGCCTGCTGGAGGGCGCCGCCTCCGGCAACGGCGCCCCGCCCCAGCTGGGCATGGAGATCTGACATGACGACAGGAAAGGTGGTGGGTGTCAACGGCAACATGGTCACCGTCGAGGCGCAGGGCAACGTCTTCATGAACGAAGTCGCCTACGTCTCCTGCGCCGGCAAGAAGCTCAAGTCGGAGGTCATCCGCATCCGCGGCCGGCTGGCCGAGATGCAGGTCTTCGAGATGTCGCGCGGCATCGGCGTCGGCGACGAGGTCGAGTTCACGGAGGAGCTGCTCTCGGTGCGCCTGGGCCCCGGCCTGCTGGGGCAGGTCTACGACGGGCTGCAGAACCCGCTGCCGGAACTGGCCGCCCAGTGCGGCTTCTTTCTCGAGCGCGGCGTCTACCTCAGCCCGCTCGCCGACGAGCGGCAGTGGGACTTCACGCCGACGGCCGCCGTCGGCGACGCGGTCGTGGCCGGCGACCCGCTGGGAACCGTCCCCGAGGGGATCTTCCGCCACCGCATCATGGTGCCGTTCTCCCTGCGCGGCGCCTACAAGGTCGCGGCCATCGCCGCGGCCGGCCCGTTCCGCATTGCCGAGCCCATCGCCGAGCTGGTGGGCGAGGACGGCGGCCGCCAGCCGGTGGCCATGAGCTTCACCTGGCCGGTCAAGCGGCCGGTCACCTGCTACCGCGAGCGCCTGCGCCCGCAGGAGCCGCTGGTCACGCAGATCCGCATCATCGACACCTTCATCCCGGTCGCCCGCGGCGGCACCTACTGCATCCCCGGCCCGTTCGGCGCCGGCAAGACCGTGCTGCAGCAGGTGACCAGCCGCAACGCCGACGTGGACATCGTCATTATCGCCGCCTGCGGCGAGCGGGCCGGCGAGGTGGTCGAGACGCTGCGCGAGTTCCCCAAGGACCCCGAC
>CAYXCX010000074.1:1436-8580 GCA_964463405.1 uncultured Clostridia bacterium | reverse complement strand
GCGGAAGTCGGGCAAGCCTCGGCGCACATCATGCAGCCGCGGCACTTGTCCATGACCCAGTCGCGGCGGCGCAGCGAAACCAGGAAATCGTGGCCGTAGATCTTCTCGAAGGGATCGTGCAGGATGTTGCCCAGCGGCCGGAAAAAGCTCTGGCAGGGGATCACCGTGCCGTCGGGCTCGACGGCCAGGTTGTACCTGCCGGCGGTGCACTGCTTGATCCCCAGGTCGTTTTCCACCGGGTTCAGGCGGCAATACTGGGTGGGAGTGTACCAGATGAAGCGCATGCCGTTCTCCTCGGCCAGGCCGCGCAGGCGGCGAAGCAGCGGCAGCAGCTCCTCCTCGCTTAGGCCGCGGTCGACGTCGCGCGAGCGGCCGGCGCGGATGATCGAATTGACGGCCAGCGACCCGGTCCCGAGTTTCTTGAGGAAGGGGACGAGCTCCTCGATCCCCTCGGCGTTGGTTCTGGTGATGGTGGTGTTGGTCAGCACATGGATGCCGGCGGCGGCGGCGTTTTCGATCCCGCGCACGGTGGCGGCGAAGGCCTCGGCCCCCACCATGCGGTCGTGGACCTGGGGGCGGGCCGACTCCAGGGTGACCTGCACGTAGTCCAGGCCGGCCTGCTGGAGCCGGGCGACCAGGGCGGCGTCGCCCAGGCGCACGCCGTTGGTCAGCAGCCCGGTGATCGCCCCCAAATCCTCGGCGCAGCCGACCAGCTCGGCGAGGTCGTCGCGCAGGGTGGGCTCGCCGCCGGTGAAAGCGAAATGGGGGACGCCGTGGCGCCAGAGCGTGCGCATGACGCGGCGCCAGTCGGCGGCCGTGATCTCTTCCGACTCGCGGCGCTGGTTGTAGCAGTGGGAGCAATCGACGTTGCAGCGGTAGGTCAGGGCCAGGTCGACGCGGTAGGGGGCGCTGACCGGCGTCTGGAAGGCCTCGATGGGCTCGATGCCGAAATAGGTCAGCGGGCAGACGTCGGGGCGGTTGACCAGCAGGTCGATCTTTTCCAGGGTTTCGCGGCTGTCGCGCTCCAGCCGGGCGCGGCCCACGCCGAAGGCCGCGGCCAGCCGCCGCCGCGCTTCGCGGGGCGGGAAGTCGTCGAGAAAATACTTCACCATGGCGGCGGCGCTGGCGTTCAGGTGGATCACGCGGTAGGCGTCCACCAGCAGGATGGCGCTGCCGTCCCGCTCCACCCGCAAGTGCAGGCGGCGGGCGCCGAATTTTCCGGCGTCATAATAATGGTGCAGCCCCGGGGCCAGGAGCTCGGCGTGCCCCTTGCGGGCGTGCGAGCGCCACAGCAGGGGCAGCAGGACCAGCAGCGTCGCCGCAAAAGCCAGCAGCGCCGGCAGCAGCCCGTCGGCGCGGCCGTAGCGCGAGGCGCCCAGGTCGATGGCCAGGAAGCGGCCGCGGCCGAACAGGTTGGCGGCGAAAGCGGCGGCCAGCGCGGCGGCGGCCACTGCGACCAGGGTGGCCGCAGCGCCCTTTTTCAGGGAATACGTCCTCATCGTCCGCCTCCGGCGCAGGCGCAGGCGCAGCCGGCGCAGGCGCAGGCACAGGCGCAGCCGCCGCCGCTGCTGCCGCCTGACCCGCGGGAAGGCGGCGGCGGGGGATTGGTCACCCGGGTGACGGCCGAGGTGAAGGCGGCGCCGTCGCCCAGCAGGGCTCCGGAAAAGGATTGCAGGCTGGCCACCAGGTTGGCGGCGGCGCCGCCCATGGTCGGCCCGCGGCCGCCGCCGGCCCCGGCGCCGGTCGTGGTCCCGGCGCGGCGGGGAAATCGGCGGTACCAGAGGCCGTCGTCGCCGGGCCGGAAGATCGCTTCCGGGGCGTACGGCTCCAGCTTCTTCTCGAATTCCGGGTCCAGGGCCAGCCATTCCAGCGCCTGGGCCAGCTCGGCGGGAAGCTTGTCGGCGGGGGCGCTTTTCACCTGCTCCCAAGCCTTGTTCATGATCGACCCGTAGTAGGCGTTGGTTTCGCGGCGCGAAAAGCCGGCCATCTTTTTTCCCAGGGCGGCGATCATGGCGGTGAACAGAACCTTGAGCTTGGCCTTGTCCAGGCGGTTGTCGGCGCCCACGGCGGCAAGGAAATCCTTTTCGTATTCATGGAGCTCGGTGGCCTCGCCTTCCTTTTGGTGGAAGCGGAAATCGCCGGCGGCGGCTTCGCTGACGGCGAGGCGCTCCTTTTTCAGCAGGCCGAAAATCACCAGCAGCAGGACCTTGGCCAGGGGCAGTTCCTGCAGCAGCGCCGCCTCCGGCGGCGCCAGGCCGCGCTTGATGCCGCCGCTCTCGATGCCGACTTTTGGCGGCAGGTAGCGCTGCAGGCGCCTGCGGCCTGCGCGCAGGGACAGGACCACGACCAGCGCGACGAGCCACAGCGGCGTCAGGGAGAAGACGAAGGCTACGAAGGCGGCGATCACCCTGGCCAGGCCGCCGACGATGGAGGTCTTGGGCGGCGAATGGACCTTGGCCACCAGGCTCCTGGGAAAGGAGGCGCCGGCGGCGTAAGGCTCCGTGGCCGGCCGGTCGCGCCAAAGCCAGCGGTAGACGACGCGGTTGTCCTCGACCGCCTTGTCGCTGGGCTCGTAGCCGCCGCGGCCGAAATCGTGATACTTGACCCGGTCCGGGGAACTGCCGGGCGGCAGGGCGATCTGGATCTCGATGCGCTCGGCGCTGCCCGAGACGAATTGGCTGCCGAACCAGGTGGTCTTGAACTGCACGGAGGCGAAAGCGGCGTCGTCGCTGTCGGCGAAGACCATCTGTTCCAGCAGGATAAAAAACTCCACGCTGCCGCGCCCTCCCGGCGGGATGGCGCGGCCGCCGAGGTGGACCTCGACCCCGGGCTTGACGTACTCGGAGCGGCGGATGTCGGACAGCGGGGCGCCGTCGAGGGCGGCCCGGGCCGATGCCAGCCGGTAGCTCTCGTTGGGCATGCCGATGTCGACGACGTCGACCGGGTGGCTGCCGGGCAGCGGCGCGAAGGCGATGGCGTAGCGCAGCTCGACCAGCCCGTCGCCGCGGACGTCCAAACCGGCCCTCAGCGCCTCGACCCGGAAGAGGTAGTCGGCGGCCTGGGCGGGCAGGCACAGCAGCAGCGCCAGCGCCGCCAGCGCCAGGCGGCGGCTCACCATTTGGGCTCCTCCTCGAGCTGGTACTGGCCGTGGCAATAGGGGCAGGAAATGAAGACGGCGCCCAGCCTGACCTCCATGTCCTCCTTGTTCAGCACCGCCCCGCAGTTGCGGCACTTGAGCAGCTCGGCGCGGACGTCGCCGCCGATCTCGAGCCGCTGCTGGACGACCACCGTCTCCTTTTTGCGCAATCCCAGGAACAGGATGGCGAGGGCGACGGCGAAGAGAACCAGCCCGATGGCGGCCCGGCCGGTGATCAGGAAGGCCAGCCCGATGACGAATGCGACTGCGGAAAAAACGGCGGCCAGAATCTTTTCCATGCCCCGAACATAGCAAATCCCCGGGCCTTTTGCAATCTTTACATTTCCGCCCGCGCATGCTATGGTAAGCGGCGATGAATACGTGGAGAACCCCGATCGCGATCGTCCTGTTCTGCCTCCTGGCGCTGGGGCTGGGCGCCGCCGGCGGCGATGAGGCGGGCTTCGTCCGCGTCACCGTCCGCTTCGCCAAGGCCCGCGCCCTGCCCGACGCCGGAGCCCGCGTGGTGCGCGAGATCGGCTACGGCACCCTGCTGCGGGTGCTGGAGGCCAAGGGAGACTACCTGCGCGTGGCCCCGCTGGCGGGGGACGGCGGCGCCGATCCCTGGTATGTCCTGGCGGTTGAGCTGGGCGAGGCCCCGGCCGAGTCGGCCCAGGCCGTGGTCGAAACCCGCAGCCTGGCCTTCAGTCCCCAGGCTCCCGCCGCCGGCCAGCCCGTCCTGTTCACCGCCCGCCGCTTCCGCACGCCAAACCTGCTGAAATGGGACATGGGCGACGGCACCGTGCTCACCAGCGGCGGCCGGGCCGAAGCGGGCGACGATGCGACCCTCTCGTACGCCTTCGCCGCCCCGGGGCGCTACCTGGTCCGCGTTTTTGACGAAGGCGGCCGGGGCTCCCTGCCGCCGCTGGCGGTCCAGGTTACGGTCACGGCCCATCCGCGGTCGCTGCGCCTGCGCCCGGAGAACCCCCTGGCCAACCATCCGCTCGAGGTCACCGCCCTCAACTTCGGCGAGCCGCAGAACGTGTTCTGGGACATGGGCGACGGCAACGGTTTTCAGGGCGCTTTCGTCGTCCGCCACGCCTACGGGCATGAGGGCGACTACGTGGTCAGCGCCTATGACGGCGGCGACAGGACGCAGGCGCCCTTGACCTTGGAGGTGCGGGTGGCGGCCGACCCGCGCCGCGTCCGCGTCCGTCCTGAAGCGGCCGTTGCCGGCGCCGAGCTGGAGTTCAGCGCCCTCCGCTTCAACACCCCCGACCGCCTGCGCTGGGACATGGGCGACGGCACCGCCATTCCCGCCGCCGGCGATCCCGCAGCCGCCGCCGGTTCGCGGGTCCGCCATCGCTATGCCCGGCCGGGGAGCTACCGGGTGCGTGTCTTTGACTGGAACGGCGACGCGGCGCAAGCCCCGGTCGAAGTGGCCGTCGCGGTCGGCGAGACGGGCAGCCCGGCGGCAGTGGAGTCCAGCGCCAGGCCGGCCAGGGTAGAGCCAACCAGGGCCGCGCCGGTGGTCGCGGCCGAGCCGGCGGCCATGGCGGCGGCGCCGGCGCGCAAGAAGCGCGGCCGCGTCAAATTCGGCCCCTACGCGGGCTATTTCCAGCCCCAGGATGACTGGTTCAAGCGCATCTACGGCGAAGGCGACGTCATCTACGGCGGACGCCTGGGTTTCCGCATCTGGAGCGGTTTCCACCTCTGGCTCTCGCTGTCGCGCTACCAGGCCATCGCCGGCACTTCGTTCACCGCCGACCGCACCACCCTGACTCTGCTGCCGGCCAGCGCCTTCCTGCGCTACAACGTCGGCCGCGGCTTTTTCAGCCCCTACGCCGGGGTGGGCTTCACCTTCATGAGCGTGAGCGAGGAATCGGATGCGGTCGGCGATTTCAAGGGCGACGGCGGCAACGTCGCCGCCGAGGCCGGGTTCGAGCTGCGGCTGAACCGCCATCTGTTCATCGATGTCGGCGCCCGCTTCGACCAGATCAAGATCCAGCCGCAGAACAGCGCTCCCGAAGTCGACATCGGCGGCTTGCAGGCCGGCATCGGGCTGCTGGTTTCATTCTAAATTATACTGGCAGTTGACAGGAACCGAAATTTAGCGCACTATAGTATTTAATATAGCTTTTTTTAATGGATTTCAAAGAAAAAATAAAAGAGCAAATCTCTATCGTCGATGTCGCCTCGCTTTACGTCAACCTGAAGCCTGCAGGCAAAAATTTCAAGGCCCTTTGCCCTTTCCACAGCGAAAAGACCCCATCCTTCTTCGTCACGCCCGACAAGAATTCGTTCAGTTGCTTCGGCTGCCATCGCTTCGGCGACATTTTCACCATGGTGCAGGAGATGGAGAACCTCTCGTTCGTGGAGTCCATGGATTTCCTGGCCGACAAATTCAACATCCCCCGCGAAAAAGGGCGCTCCCAGGGGGTCAAGAAAGACGACTACCTGCGGCTGAACGAGCTGGCCTTGGATTTTTTCAGGGAAAACCTCCAGTCTTCCCAGGCGGGTCGCGCCGCCCGCGACTACCTGGACCGGCGCGGCCTGGCGCGCGAGACCATCGAGCTGTTTTCCCTGGGTTACGCCCCCGATTCCTGGGACGGTTTGGCCAGCCTATTGAGCAGCAAACGGGTGCCGCTGGACAAGGCGGTCGAGCTCGGGCTGCTGGTGAAGAACGAGAAGGGGAGGCTCTACGACCGCTTCCGCGGCCGGGTCATCTTCCCCATCTTTTCCGAGACCGGCGCCATCCTGGCCTTCGGCGGCCGCGCCTTGGCCGATGGTGCGCCGGGAACCGCCGCCGGAGCCAAGTACCTGAACTCCCCCGACTCGCCGGTCTACAAAAAGGGCAACCACCTTTTCGGCTTTCATCTCAGTAAAAACCATATGAGGGAGGAGAAGACCGGGCTGCTGGTCGAGGGCTACCTGGATATGATCAGCCTCTACCAGGCCGGCTTCCGCCACGCCGCCGCCTCGCTGGGCACCGCCCTGACCGACAAGCAGATCCACCTGCTCAAGCGCTTCTGCGGCCGGATCCTCCTGTTTTACGACCGCGACCCCGCCGGCGAGGCCGCCACCGTCCGCAACATCGAGAAGCTTTTCGAGCAGAACGTCAATCCGTCCATCGTGCTGATCGAGGGGGCCAAGGACCCCGACGAGTTCGTGCGCAGCCAGGGGGCGGAAGCCCTGCGCGAGGCGCTCAAACTCACGGACGAGGGCCTCAATTTTCTGCTGAACAAAACCGCACGTGACTTTGACCTCTCTGACCCGGCTGGAAAGCGCAGCGCCATGGACTCAGCCATGGCCGCCATCGGCAAGACCGGCGATCCGATCATACGCGAGCAATATTTGCAGCGTCTGGCGTCTTTTTTCCAAGTCCGTTCCGATCTTTTACGGCTGGAGATAGCCGGCGGCGCTCCCGCCGCAACTGTGGTTGAGCCGATAGAAATCAGCCCCATGGAGGAGAAGTTTCTGGAAGCTTTATTGCGAGCGCCCGAGATCGTTCCCGAGATTCGGGAGTTTTTTGACCCAGAGTTGCTTGGAGTCTTGAAAGGCGGCGTCATCCTCCATCAACTGCTCGCTTGCCACTCACGCCACGGCGAGTTTCGTTTTGAGGAGATCAACCAGCGTCTGAATCCGGCGGAGAGGGCCAGGCTGCATCAAGTATTTGCCAGCAAGACCCAAGTCGGCAAGGAGCGCTCTGAAATCGAAAGAGACATCGTCACCGCCATCCAAAACTTCCAGAAAAAATTGAAAAAAAACCGTCGTATACTGCTGAACCAGGAGATCGCCGCCGCCGAAAGGCAGCGCGACGCCAAAAAACTGCAGCAATTGATGAGCCAGAAGGCCGCCATGGTCCGCAGCCGGGCCGGCCGACTGCCGGAGGAAGCCGTTGAAAAAGAAACCTGAGCAGAAGGCTGCAACCGCCAAGAACAAGGCCGCCAGGAAGCCGGCGCCCAAAAGCGCCGCCAAGCCGCAGGCAAAGCCCAAGAACGCCGCCAAGCC
>CAYXCX010000074.1:0-1426 GCA_964463405.1 uncultured Clostridia bacterium | reverse complement strand
GGTCGCCCCCGCCGCAAAGCCGGCCGCCAAGTCGCCGGCCAAGAAGCCGGCGGCGCCGACCAAGCGGCCTGCAGCCAAGCCCAAGCCTTCGATCCCGGCCAAAAAGCCCCAGCCCGCCGTCAAAAAGCCGCAGCCCGCCGCCAAAAAGCCCCAGCCCGCCCGGAAACCCCAGCCCAAGGCCGCCGCCGGCAAATCCCAGGCCGCCGTTTCCCGCAAGGCGCCGCCCAAGGCCCCTGCCAAGTCCCAGCCTGCCGCCGCTTTGGCCAAGGCCGCCGTCTCCTCGATCATGCTCAAGGAGCTCGAGGCCCGCGCCCAGAGCGATGACTCCAAGATCAGCCACGAAGCCTTCATGGCCTTCCTGAGCGAGAACAGCCTGCTGCCCAAAAAAAAGGAGATCGCCGCCCACCTGGACTCGCTCAACATCCGCATCCTGAAGAAAAAACCGGTTCTCAGCCGGGACAAGCTCGGCGAGTACAACGCCTTTTGCGACACCTTCCAGAAGGAGCTGAAGGCCATCCTCAAGCGGGTTAAAAAGGGGCTGGGCCTCATCGAGTCGGCGGCCATCAGCTACATTTTCGGCGGCGACGAGACCGTGCGCAAGCACCAGAAGTTCATCAAGCACTTCCTCAAGGAGAATGAGATCAAGCCGACCAAGGCGGCGCCCAAGAAGGCGGCCAAGCCGGGCGGCGAGCGGGCCGAGATCGTCGGCGACCCGGTGCGCCAGTACCTGCGCGAGATGGGCAGCGTCAACCTGCTGTCGCGCAACGAGGAGATCAGCATCGCCCGCAAGATCGAGCGCGGCGAAAAGAAGGTGATCAAGGCCCTCTCCAAGACCAACATCGTGCTGAACCTGGTGATCAAGCTCGGCCAGGACGTGCTGGAGGGGCACAAGAACATCGACGAGGTCATCGAGGTCAGCGAGGACATCTACGACGAGTCCAAGAAGCAGGAGCTGCGCGACAACTTCCTGCGCCAGTACGAGGAGCTGAACCGCCTGAAGCGCGAGTTCAAGTCGCTGAAGAAGTCCAAGACCTCCAACTTCGTCCGCGCCAAAAAGCTGGTCCAGATCACCCACCTGATCCAGGAAATGTCCATTCTCGACGAGCACCGCCGCGAGTTCATCAAGAAGATCATGGACCTGCAGGAGAACTACGAGCACGTGCGCCTGCGGGTGAAGAAGCTGCGCGGGCAGATGACCCGCCTTTCCTCGCGCTCCAAGGAGCGCCTGCGCATCACCGGCGAGATCGAGGAGCTGCACAAGCGCCTGGAGCGCAACAACGAGAAGTTCGAGACCAACGAGGAGGACCTGGAGAAGACCTGCGGCGACATCAAGGACGGCCTGCGGCTGATCGAGATCTCCAAGAACGACCTGGTGCAGTCCAACCTGCGCCTGGTGGTCTCCATCGCCAAAAAGTACACCAACCGT
>CAYXCX010000073.1:0-8660 GCA_964463405.1 uncultured Clostridia bacterium | reverse complement strand
CCGCGAATGGAGGTAGAACACGTCCCCGGGGTAGGCCTCGCGCCCCGGGGGCCGGCGCAGCAGCAGCGAGATCTCGCGGTAGGCGGCGGCGTGCTTGGACAGGTCGTCGTAGACCAGCAGCGCGTGGCGGCCGCGGTCGCGGAAGTACTCGCCCATGGCGCAGCCGGCGTAGGGGGCGATGTACTGCAGCGCCGCCGGGTCGGAGGCCGTGGCCGCCACCACCAGCGAGTACTCCATGGCGCCGGCCTCGCTCAGGGTCTTGACCACCTGGGCCACGGTCGACTGCTTCTGGCCGATGGCCACGTAGATGCAGACCACGTCCTGCCCCTTCTGGTTGATGATGGTGTCCAGGGCGATGGCCGTCTTGCCCGTCTGGCGGTCGCCGATGATCAGCTCGCGCTGGCCGCGGCCGATGGGGATCATGGCGTCGATGGCCTTGATGCCGGTCTGCAGCGGCTCGTTCACCGGGCGGCGGTCGACCACGCCCGGGGCCAGCGCCTCGATGGGCAGCAGCGCCTGGCCGGGCACCGGGTCGCGGTCGTCGAGGGGCTCGCCCAATGGCGAAAGGACGCGGCCGATGACGGCGTCGCCGGCCGGCACCGAGATGATGCGCCCGGTGCGCTTGACCAGGTCGCCTTCCTTGATGCGGTGGCTGCCGGCCAGTAGGATGGAGCCGACGTTGTCCTCCTCCAGGTTCAGGGCGATACCGAAGACGCCGCCGGGGAACTCCAGCAGCTCGTTGTACATGACGTTGTCCAGGCCGTAGACGCGGGCGATGCCGTCGCCGATGGAGATCACCACCCCGGTCTCCTCCTTCTTGAAGTCGAAGGAAAAGCCGGCGATCTTCTGGCGGATCAGTTCGCTGATTTCGTCGACTTTGATGAGCATTTATCTGTCCCCTGCCAAGGCCTGGCGCAGCTTCTTCAGGCTGCCGGCCAGCGAAAAATCGTAGTGCACCGAGCCGCGCCCCAGGCGCAGCCCGGCGATCAGCTCCGGGTCGAGGCGGAACTCCAGCGCCACCGGGCGGCGCAGGGCCCGCTCCAGGTTGCGGCGCAGGCGCTCCTTCTGAGTCGGCGCCAGCTCCACGGCCGAGGCCACCTCGACCTTTTCGATGCCGCGGGCGGCCAGCCAGGCCTCGTCCAGCCCCGCCGCCATGGCCCGCAGGTGGGCGATGCGGTTTTCTCCGGCCACAGTCTGCAGGAACCGCAGCGTCTTGTCGTGCAGTCCCAGTCCGGCGGCGGCGATATCCAGCGCCTGGGCCTTCTCGGCCGCGGAGACCAGGGCCGTCTCCAGTCCCAGGCGCAGCCTTTCGTCGCTGGCCAGCAGCGAGAGAAATCCTTCGAGGTCGGCCTGGACGCGGCGGAATTCGGCCTCGTCCCGGGCGGCCAGGACCAGGGCGCGGGCATAGCGCTTGACCAGGCTACCGGTCTTCATCCGCGCTATGCGGGGATGCCCCCGCCCCCCCGCCGGCAAGCTCGCCGGCGGCGTCGATGTTGCGTTCCAGGATTTTCTGCTGGGTGGCGGCGTCCAGCTCCTTGCGGAAATCGTCGCGGAAGCGCTCGATGGCCAGGTCGGCGATCCGCCCCTTGATCTCGCGCACGGCGGCGTCGACGCGCTGGCGGATCTCCTCCTGGCCCAGGGCGACGATGCGTTCGGCCTCGCGGCGGCCGGCCGCCTCGAGGCGATCGAGTTCGGCCCGGCCCGCGGCCTCGGCCTCGGCCTCCATCCCCGCCACATCGGCGGAGACGCGCTCCAGACGCCGGTCGATCTCGCGCAGGCGCTCCTCGGTGGCGGCCAGGGTTCGCTCGCGCTCGGCGAAATCCCGGCGCAGGCCGGAGCCCTTCTCGGTCAGCATCTGGATCAGCGGCTTGCGCAGGGCCAGGAACAGCCCGCCGAACAGGATGGCCGAATTGAGCACCTTGCCCAGCACTCCCAGCCAGTCGACGCCGTGGCGGGCGGCCTCCCCTTCCTGGCCGCTGGCGGCTCCCAGCGCCACGGCCAGGGCGGGCAGCAAGAGGAGGAGCAGCCGGAACGCTCTCATAGGAAAGCCCGGCGGATGGTTGCGCTGAAGGCGGCGACCTGGGCGGCCAGCTCCTTCTCGGCGGCGCCGACCTCGCGGTCCAGCTGGGCGAGCGTCTCGGCCGTCAGCCGCGCCGAGCGCTCGCGGGCTTCGGCCACGACCCGGGAGCTGGTCTCCTCGCCGCGCCGCTGCCAATCCTCGCGGACGCGCCGGGCCTCCTGCCGCGCCCGCTCCAGCCGCTGTTCCAGGCTGAGGGTCCGCGCCTCGACCTCGCCCAGCAGGCTCTGCTGCCGGCCCTTGTCGGCTGCCGCCCGCGCCTCGCGCTCGTCGATGATCCGGCCGATGGGCTTGAAAAAAAACCGCCCCAAAGAAAAATACAGCAGCCAAAGGAGGAGGAATATCCACAAAAAGGACGAATTGAGCTCTAACATGGAGGAAATGTATCATATCGCTGGGAAAAAATCAAACGCGCTGGCGCGGCCAGCCCCTCTATTTTGCGCCCTTGACAGGCCGCCGCGGCTCGGGTAAAATGGCTTTTTCACCGCCTGCGGGCCAGGTTTCGGCCCGTCCATCCCCAGGAGCCGCCATGGAGTTCATCGGCAAGCTGATCGACGTTGTCCTGCACCTGGACGTGCACCTGACCGCCCTGATCGCCACCTATCATGTCTGGACCTATTGGATCCTCTTCCTGGTCATCTTCCTGGAGACCGGACTGGTGGTCACCCCCTTCCTCCCCGGCGACTCGCTGTTGTTCGCCGCCGGCGCCCTGTCGGCGGTTCCCGGCAGTCCGCTGCGCCCCCATTTCCTGTTCCTGCTCCTGGCCGTTGCCGCCGTCCTGGGCGACACGGTCAACTATTGGATCGGCCACGCCGTGGGCCCGAAGGTCTTCGGCCGCGAAAAGGTGCGTTTCCTGAAGAAGGAGCACCTGGACAAGACCCACGCCTTTTACGAAAAATACGGCGGCATCACCATCATCCTGGCCCGCTTCATTCCCATCATCCGCACCTTCGCCCCTTTCGTGGCCGGCATCGGCCGCATGACCTACTGGCGCTTCATCAGCTACAACGTCATCGGCGGAGTGGTCTGGGTGGCCCTGTTCGTCTTCGGCGGCTACTTTTTCGGCAACCTGCCCGTGGTCAAGAAGAACTTCACCATCGTCATCTTGGCCATCGTCATCATCTCGGTGATACCGGCCGTAATCGAGTTCCTGAGGCACAGGAGCAAGAAGAGCTAAGACCCAACTTTCGTGACGCGTAACACGTGACGCGTGACGGGAAACAGCAATCCATCAAGCTATTGACAAGAGGAAAGGCCAGGGATAGATCTAGGACTCTGCTTTGTCCCCCCTGCCATATCTCAGTCAAATCCGTTCAATTTTTTTGATGTGGAGGTTCGAAAAGCGCTTTTATTTTGCAACGAGATCGTTTCTCGCATCTGTGCGGCTCCGCGTCACGCGTCACCCGTCACGCGTCACGAAAGGTCGATCTTCTCTTCGAGCTGGGCGATCTTCTTCCTGAGCCGCTCCAGGCGCTTCTCCATCTCCCGTTGCCGCGCCGGCGTGAGCTGGCCCTCGGCGAGGGCCTTCTCGACGTAGGTAAGGGCCAAGGCGAAGTCGCGCTGGCGGTGTTCGAAGTGGACCGAGAGCTCGCGCTGCGCCTGGACGTCGTGCCCCCGGGCGAGCTGCTGCCACAGTTCCAGCGCCTCGCCGTACAGTTTCTTCTTCTTCAGCAGCACGGACAGGCGCCGCGCAGCCAGGGCGGCGACGTCGTCGCGGGCGCTCGCGGCGCGGGCGGCCTTGTAGAACTCCTCGGCTTTTTCCAGCAGCCCGGCCCGCTCGCACAGCCGCCCGAGTCCGAAGATCTCGCCGGCGTCGCCGGTGAGCGAGCAGTCGTCCAGGTAGAGGGCTCCCAGCAGCACCACCGCCGCCAGCCCCACCAGGTCCATGGCGTTGTGCTCGACGACCGGCTCCAGGAGCAAAAAAGCCCGGCTGCGCAAAAAGCTGAAGTACAGCGCGGGGATGTCGGCGCCGTCGACATCGTCCTCGCGCGACAGCCCCAGCAGCATTTCCCCCAGGTAGCCCAGCTTGCGCGAGTCGAAGGTGTTGCGCCAGATGGTCCGGGCCGGAAACAGAAAGTCGAGGTGCGGCATGTCGCGGAAGGGGAAGGGGCGGCGTTGCAGGATATAGCGCGTCTCCAGCAGCGGAAAGTCAAAGGCCTTGCCGTTGTACGTGACGGCGGCGGCGAAACCCTGCCCCTCCAGGAAGCGGGCTGCCCCATCCAGGAATTCCCCCTCGCGGTCGATGTCCAGCAGGACGAAAATGCGCACCTGGAAGGACTGTTCGGCGAACCAGCCGAAGCCCAGCATGAAGGGGACGGTGCCGGTGCCGCCGGACAGGCCGGTGGTTTCGCTGTCGAAGAAGACCACGCGGCTGGGGTCGACGGCCGCAAACGCGTCGTCGCCGGCGATGACCGCCAGGGAGCCGGGCTGAAGCGACAGCCAGCCGCCCAGGCGCACCTTGCCATAGCGCCCCTCCAGCGAATAGGAGAAATCCTTGACCAGGAACGACTCAGGCGAGTCCTCGGCGGCGGGCCGTCCCGGTTCGGGAACCGCCGCAGGAGCGGGGGCCGGCTTCTCCTGCCGCCGCAGGTTCTGGCGGACGAGCTTGTCCAGTTTTTCCCGGGTCGACAGTCCGTTCTCGCCTTCCAGTTTTTGCCACTTTTCCTGGATGTCCTTTTTATCGAGATCGTGCAAGCGGTCTTTCAGCTTTCTCATTGCCGGGTCCCGGGGAACGATAGCATAAAAACCGCTGCCCGACAATGCATAAATCGTGGCGCGTAACGCGTGGCGACAGTTCGCCTTTTGCTGCTGCTGCCACTATCACTATCATTACCACTTTTTCAGTGGCATCTTTTCCCAGCTTCCCCGGTGCGTGCGCAGGCGCAATCCCTGGCGCAGGAGTTGCACGTAGCGGCGGCGCGGGATGGCGCGGGCGCCCCAGGCGGCCAGGTGCGGCGTGGACACCTGGCAGTCGATGACGGAGAACTCCATCCCGGCCAGCGTCGCCGCCAGCACCGCCAGCGCCGCCTTGGAGGCGTTGTTCGCGGCATGGAACATCGACTCGGCGAAGAAGCAGCGCCCCAGCGCGACGCCGTAGAGGCCGCCGGCCAGGTCTCTCCCCTGCCAGGCCTCGAGCGAGTGGGCATAGCCCAGCTCATGAAGGCGGTTGTACGCCGCCCGCATCTCGGGAGTGATCCAGGTGCCCTGCTCGCCGGGCCGCGGCATGGCGCAGGCGGCGATCACCTTGGCGAAGGCGCGGTCGAAGCTGAAGGAGAAATCGCCCCGGCGCAGGACCTTTTTCAGGGTGGCGCCGCAGTGGAACTCTATTGGAAACAGGACGAAGCGCGGAGCGGGCGACCACCACAGGATCGGTTCGCCTGCGCCGTACCAGGGAAAGATCCCCCGGCCGTAGGCGCGCAAGAGGCGCCGCGGCGCCAGGTCGCCGCCCACGGCCAGCAGCCCCTGGCGCCCGGCTCTGTGCGCCGGCGGGAAATCGTCTTTCGCTCCGAGAAGGAAAACGGCCATGCGTCTGCTCCTCGCTCTTGGCCCATGGTAGCAGAATCCGGGCGCTCCGGGTAGGAGCGGGTTGACTTCGGCGCGCAGGACGGTTATAACGAGCGGGTCTCGCCATTCCGCTCGAGGAGGTTTTCGCCCCATGAAAAGACACGCCGCCATGCTGACCGCCATCTTCCTGGCCCTGACGCTGTTCGCGCTGCAGCCGGTCGCCGCCAAGGACACCCAGAAAGACAACCCGTTCTTCCAGTCATATAAAACGCCATTCCAGATGCCGCCCTTCGGCCAGATCAGGGAGGAGCACTACCTGCCCGCCTTCCAGGAAGGAATGAAGCGGGAGGCGGCCGAGAT
Organism: uncultured Clostridia bacterium; assembly: GCA_964463405.1. GTDB lineage: Bacteria > Acidobacteriota > Aminicenantia > UBA2199 > UBA2199 > UBA2199. The sequence continues at coordinate 2,719 of CAYXCX010000073.1, read as the reverse complement.
CGACGCCATCGCCAACAATAAGAAAGCGCCGACCTTCGCCAACACCCTGGCCGCCATGGACCACAGCGGCTTGTTCCTCGGCGACGTCAGCGCCGTGTTCTACGCCCTGCTCGGCGCCGACACCACCCCCGGGCTGCAGGCCATCGCCCGCGAGGTCTCGCCCCTGCTCTCGGCCCACCGCGACAACATCAGCCTGAACGAAAGGCTGTTCGCCCGCGTCAAGGCGGTATACGACCGGCGCGCCAAGCTGAAGCTCACCCCCGAGGAGAGCCACCTCCTGGAAAACGCCTTCAAGCGCTTCATCCGCAGCGGCGCCCTGCTGGACGCCGCGGGCAAGGCGCGGCTGCGCGAGCTCAACTCCGAGATCTCCATGCTGGGGCTGAAGTTCGGCGAGAACCTGCTGGCCGAGACCAATTCTTCGCACATCGTCATCGACTCTGCCGACGGGCTGGCCGGCCTGCCCGAGAGCGTGCGCGCCATGGGCGCCGAGACGGCCAAGGCGCTCAAGCTGGAGGGCAAGTGGGCCTACACCACCCAGGTGCCGTCCATGACCCCCTTCCTGCAGTACTCGACGCGGCGCGATTTGCGCGAGCAACTGCACCGCGCCTATTTCAGGCGCGGCGACCGCGGCAATGCCAGCGACAACAAGGAGATCGTCAGGAAGATCACCGCCCTGCGCGCCGAGCGCGCCCAGCTCCTCGGCTACGACACCCACGCCCATTACGTCCTCGAGGAGCGCATGGCCAAGGACCCACGGACGGTCATGAATTTCCTGCAGAAGCTCTGGACGCCGGCGCTGGAAAGGGCCACCCAGGAAGCGGCCGACATGCAGGCCCTCATCGACCGCGAAAAGGGCGGCTTCCAGCTGGCCTCCTGGGACTGGTGGCACTACGCCGAGAAGCTGCGCCAGGAGAAGTACGCCTTCGACGACGCGGCCCTGCGCCCCTATTTTCCCCTGGAGGGCGTCAAGCAGGGGATCTTCGCCCTGTGCGAAAAGCTGTACGGACTGCGTTTCGTCAAGCTGGAAAACCTGCCGCTGTACAACCCGGAAGTGCAGGCTTACGAGGTGCGGGAAACCGACGGCAGGCACGTCGGCCTGCTCACCTTTGACATGCACCCCCGCCCCGGCAAGCGCGGCGGCGCCTGGTCGGGCGGCCTGCGGCGCGCCTATTACGAGAAGGGCAAGCGCGTGCCGCCCATCTCCACCATCACCTGCAACTTCACCCGCCCCGCAGGCGACGCGCCGGCGCTGCTGAGCATCGACGAGGTCACCACCTTCTTCCACGAGTTCGGCCACTCGCTGAACACGCTGTTCGCCGACGGCGTCTACCGCAGCCGCTACGGCACCGGCGATGCCGGCGAGCTGCCCTCGCAGATCATGGAGAACTGGGCGCTGGAACCCGAACTGCTCACGCTCTATGCCCGCCATTACCAGACCCACGAGGTCATCCCAAACGGGCTGATGGAAAAGCTGAATGCCGCCCGCCTTTTCAACCAGGGATTCGAGACGGTCGAATACCTGGCCGCCGCCTTCCTGGACATGGCCTGGCACACGCTGCGGGGGGAAAAGGACGTGGACGTGCGCAGCTTCGAGAGAGGGGCCATGAACGCCCTGGGCCTGATCCCGGCCATCGAGCCGCGCTACCGCACCCCCTACTTCAACCACATGATCGGGGGATACTCGGCCGGCTACTACATGTACATCTGGTCCGGGGTGCTGGACAAGGACGCCTACGAGGCCTTCAAGGAAAAGGGGATCTTCGACCGCGCCACGGCCAAGTCCTTCCGCGAGAACATCCTGGCCAGGCTGGGGACCGAGGACGCCCTGGAGCTCTACAAGCGCTTCCGCGGCGCCGAGCCGAGAATCGAACCGCTGCTCAGGAGCCGCGGATTGTTGAAGGAATAGCCAAACTCGGTCCAGATGCGACGGCCATGGGAACAAGGGCTCCTTTGATAATCAGCGCCTAAAGGAGCCCGCTCCTCCAGGGTTCCACGTACCAAGTTCCGCTCAGGGGCTTAGTCGCGTGGTTGGTTGAACGTTTTGCAGGCACTGAACCTCAGAAAGGCAAAAGGTTCAGGATGTCGCCGGCACTTTGTGCCAGAAATCCCGGCCCATGGGTTGCAAAAATTTTCCCAACGATTACAATAGCATCAGGAGAGAGCGATGAACGTCTTTGACCTGGCCATGCAGATGGAAAAGGACGGCGAGAAGTATTACCTGCACCTGGCCGAAAAGACGGCCAACCCCGGCATGAAGAACATCCTGGGGCAGCTGGCGCTCGACGAGGCCAAGCACTACCAGGTCCTGCAGAAGCTGAAGGACTCGGTGAAGGTCGAGCTGGAATCGACGCCCATCCTGGGCCGTTCCAAGAACGTCTTCCAGCAGCTCCAAGAGGAGAGGAACTGGGACGACCTGCCGCTCTCCCAGGCCGATCTTTACCGCAAGGCCTTGGAGATCGAGGCCAAGAGCTTTCAGTTCTACATGGAAAAGGCCCGCGAAAGCGCCGACCCCCGGGTGCAGCGCATGTTCTTCCTGATCGCCGAGGAGGAGAAGCGCCACGAGTTCCTCCTGGAGAACGTCCTGCAGTTCATCTCCCGGCCGCAGGCCTGGCTGGAGAGCGCCGAGTTCAACCGCCTGGACCAGTACTGATCACGCCCGCCACTATTCGCGGTTGTTGGTGAAGAGGGTGAGCAGCCGCTCGCGGATGCGGACATAAAG
>CAYXCX010000072.1:0-8692 GCA_964463405.1 uncultured Clostridia bacterium | reverse complement strand
CAGAAAGGCAAAAGTAAAAAGGCAAAAGTGAAGGCAGAAACCCTTCTATTGCTCGATACTACCACTACCACTATCACTACCACTTATAGTTCGTTGAGTTCCTTGCTGCCACTAGCACTCAGAAAGGCAAAAGTAAAAAGGCAAAAGTGAAGGCAGAAACCCTTCTATTGCTCGATACTACCACTACCACTATCACTACCACTTATAGTTCGTTGAGTTCCTTGCTGCCACTAGCACTCAGAAAGGCAAAAGTAAAAAGGCAAAAGTGAAGGCAGAAACCCTTCTATTGCTCGCTACTACCACTACCACTATCACTACCACTTATATTTCGTTGAGTTCCTTGCTAACACCAACACTAACACTAACACTAACACTAAGAGATCGTTCTATAGAAACTGTCCGATGAGAACGATCAATATCAAAAGCGGACAGAGATAACGGATGGCCATCGTCCACGCACGGGCCAGGCGGAAGCGGGGGCCCTCGGCGTTGATCTCCTCCAGGGCGTTCGCCGTCTTCCAGACATGGCCGACGAACAGCGAGATCAGCAGGGCGCCGACGATCAGCGACAGGTTGCCCCAGGCCTTGTCCCAAAGCGAGAGAAAGTCAATATGCAGCCAGGGCAGGCGGCTGAAGAACGGTACGCCGCCGCCGGAAAGGGCCGAGGGGATGGCGAAGAGGAATGCCGCCGCGCCCGTCAGCCAGACGGCGCTGCGCCGCGGCCAATTCTTTTCGTCGACCAGGAAGGCCACCGGCACTTCCAGCAGCGAGATGGTCGAGGTCAGGGCCGCCAGGGCCAGCAGCAGGAAGAAGAACGCGCCGAAGGCCGTGCCGCCGGGGATCTTGGCGAAGATCGCCGGCAGGATGGCGAAGACCAGCCCCGGCCCCTGGTCGGGGGCCATGTTCATCGAAAACAGCGCCGGGAAGATGATGAAGCCGGCCAGAACGGCGATGGTGGTGTCCAGGACCGCCACCCAGGCCGCGGAGCTGACCAGGTTGTCCTTTTTGCGCAGATAGGAGCCATAGGTGAGCATGGTGCCCATGCCCAGGCTGAGACTGAAGAAAGCCTGGCCCATGGCCTCCAGGAAGACCCGGCCATTGATCTCCGAGAAATCGGGCTTCAGGTAGAACGCCAGCCCCCTGCCGGCCCCGGGCAGGGTGAGCGAGAAACCCATGAGCAGGACCATGATCAGGAACAGGGCCGGCATCAGCACCTTGGAAAACTTCTCCAGCCCCGAGGCCACGCCGCGAATGACGATAAAGCCGGTCAGGAAGATGAACAGGGCCGTCAGGCCGATCTGGAGCCACGAGGAGGCGATGAAACCGGAAAAGAGGGCGGAAATTTCTCTCTGGCCGGCGGCGGCAAACTGGCCGGCCAGGGTCTTGAAGAAATAGCCCACGGTCCAGCCGGCGATCACCGCGTAGAAGGAAAGGATCATGACCGCCGTGACCACCCCTAGATAGCCGGTGTAGTGCCAGTAACCCTTGGGCCTCAGTTCTTTGAAGGCGCCGACCGGGTTCTTGCTCGTGGCCCGGCCCAGGGAAAGCTCGGCCAGCAAGACCGGCAGCCCGAGCAGCACGACGCAGCCGATGTAGATCAGCACGAAGAGGGCGCCGCCGTTCTTGCCCGTGATATAGGGAAAGCGCCAGATGTTGCCCAGGCCGATCGCCGAGCCGGCGGCGGCCAGGATGAAGCCGATGCGCGAGCCCCATTTTCCGCGAGATGCCATGGTCTCCTCCGAGAGGGAAGATGTAGCACAACGGGCCGGGGAAAGTCAATCCGCTCTCCTGCGCCAGGGGCCGCAGTTCAGGGCGCGGAGCCGCGCCCGGCCGCGTCGGGCGCTGCGGCCAGGGAATAGAGCAGCCTGATTTCGGCGGGCCAGAGGCTCTCGTCGATCGTCTCCAGGATGAGCGGCAGGTCGTCGAGGCGGGGATCGTTCATCAGCAGCCGGAACGTTTCCAGGCCGAGCCTGCCCTTGCCGATGCTGTCGTGGCGGTCCTTGCGGCTGCCCAGATCCGCCTTGGCGTCGTTCAGATGGACGGCGCGCAGGTTTTCCATGCCGACGAGGGCGCCGAAGCGGGACAGGGTCGCCTCGTAGGCCTCGGGCGTGCGCAGGTCGTAGCCGGCGGCGAACAGGTGGCAGGTGTCGAGGCAGACGCCGCAGCGGCGGCGATCGCCCACGCGTTCCAGGATGCGCGCCAGGTGCTCGAAGCGGTGCCCGACATGGTTGCCCTGCCCCGAGGTCCCTTCCACCAGCAGGGCGATCCTCTCGGTCTGGGCAAGGATGCGCGTCATGGCCGCGGCGATCTGGTCCAGGCACTCCTGGTCACCCATGGCCCCCAGGTGGCTGCCGGGGTGAAAATTCAAAAGGGCCAGCCCCAGCTGTTCGGCGCGCCGGGCCTCGTCCAGCAGGGCGTTCTCCGACTTGAGCCGCTTCTGGGGATCGGGATGGCCCAGGTTGATCAGGTAGCTGTCATGGGGCAGGACGTGGCGCGTGGCGATCCCCGACTCGGCCAGGCTCCTCTTGAAGGCGGCAACGGTCTCCGCCGCCAGCGGCTTCGCCTGCCACTGTCTCTGGTTCTTGGTGAACAGGGCGAAGGCGCGGGCGCCGATGCGGCGGGCGTTCAGCGGCGCGTTCTCCACCCCGCCGGCGGCGCTGACGTGGGCGCCGACGAACTTCATGGCCGCTATTTCACGGCCTGGCGCACGGACCAGACGTAACAGGCCTCGTCGCTCCTCTTGGGCAGGAACCGGGATTCCGGCAGCTGCAGCGCCCAGGCGCTGCGCGGCTGGTCGACGACGCTGTCACCGGTCCAGACGGCGAAGCCCGCCAGGCCGGAGTACTGGCCGCGGTCCATCTGCCTCAGCGTCAGCGCCTCCTCGGCCGTGGGCAGCCTCCAGCCGCTGTAGCCGGCGCTGACCCGGTTGGCCCACCACCTGGCCTTGTCCAGGGTCATCGGCCGGTTGTAGAGGGTCCACATCAGCCCGGTGGCCAGGTCGAGGGTCACCGTGGCGTTGCCGTGCACGTGGGGTTCGAACCGGGAAGGAGGCTTGGCAGCGGGCGCCGCCAGGGGTGCCAGCTCGGCCTGGCCCAGATTCAGGTAATGGCTGCGCAATACCGCCTGCCGCTCGCGGCGGATGCGCTGCAGCAGGAGCTGCTGCGCCTCGTCCTGGGCCTTCCTTTCGAGGGCGGCAATCCGCGCCTGGGCCAGCGGCAGGGAGTCGCTCTGGGGAAAAGCGCTCATGAACTCGCGCCAGGCGGCGATGGTGTTGCTCTCCCTGGCCTTGGCCAATGCCTCGGTTTCCCTCTCCTGTTCGCTGCGCACGGGCAGCTGCTCTTGCCGCGCCGCGGCGGCCTTGGCCGTCAGTTCCGCCTGCAGGCGCTCCAGGGCATCTGAGGTCTTGATCTTTTGGGCCGCCTGCAAAGCCGCCTGGGCGCTGACCAGGTCGCCCAGGCGCAGAAGGTTCTCCGCCTGCTGCAGCTTCTCGGCGAACTCCTTGTCCTTCAGGGCCTGCTGGGAAATCGCCTCGGGAGCCTCGGCCTTGGCCGCGGTCGACTGGGCGGCCGCGGACGGCTGGGGCCGCGGCCGCGGGGGGCGGACCGCTGCCTGCGGCTGCGCGGCGGGTTCGCTCGGCTGCGCCGGGACGGACTTGTCGCCCAACACCAGCCAGGCCGCCGCGGCTGCCAGCAGCAGCGGCACGGCGACGAGCAGCAGCGTCTTGAGGGGAAAGGGCTTGCGCGGGGAGGGGGCCTGGCTGGCGGCCGGCGGAGCGAACATCGAGCCTTGGTGCCGGGGGCGTTCCTCGCGCAGGGGCTGCTGCTCGGTCGTGGGGCGGGAGGAGGGCCTGGGCCGCTCTTCGGTCCCGAGATACAGGGTGGCGCCGACCGGAGGCGGCGTGGATTCGGACGGCTCCACTTCCCTTGGCGCGGGCGGCGCCTCCTCCCGCGCTTCGGGGGCAGCGGGCGGAGCCGGGCTGGCAGGGATCAAGTCGGGCTCGGCGTCCAGGGTCATGCCTCCGACGTCGGAAAAATCGGGCTCGCCGCCCTCCAGCTGCAGGCCGGGAGAAGAAGCCAGCGGCTCGTCCAGCTCCAGCTCCGCATCGCCGCTTCCCGCGACTTCATCGTCCGGGTGCGCCTCCTTGACCATGGCGGGCTGGAGCTCGGGAGCCAAGGGCGGCTCGGCGTCCTGGTCCTCCCGGCCGGGTTCGGATAGGATCACCGGCGGCGGCTCCGGGGCCAGGCGCAGTTCGCCGGCCTCTTGGGCGAACGGGTCTTCGATGGCCAGGTCATCGGCCGCGAAGGGATCGCCGATGTCCAGTTCCTCGATGTCGGGCTCGGCAGGACGGGGCGGCACCTTTTGGGCGAAATCATCGAGTTTTGACTGGTCATCGGGCGAAAGCAGCGGAATGCTGGCATCGCTCGCCGCCGCGGGCGGCATCCCAGCCGGAGCCGCTGGCTGCGGCGGCGCCGACGCCACGCCCATGTGCCGGTCGCTCTTGAAGCGGATCTGGTCGATTTCAGGGTCTTGCCCGTATTTTTCCCTGAAAGTGGCGCACAGCTTGGCCACATCGGGAAACTTTCCCAACTGAAACAGGATCTGGATCTTCTTTTTCAGCGTTTCGCGATGTTCGTCTTCCATGGCTCCCCCCGTTTCCGCCATCTTGCGCTCCGGGACCGCCCATTCAGTACCACAAAGAAAAATCGCTGTCAACCGCGATTCCCTGCCCAGGCCATGCGTTTGACATGCTCGGGAAGACTGGAGTACAATACGGTATCAAAAGCCGGCTGACCCCCCAGCCGCAGGCGAAGGCAATCAAGGAAATCCCATGGCCCAAAACGGAACGGACGAGCAGGATTCATTGCTGGAGAAGGTGCGCCACACGGTTGTGGGCGCCCCGCGCGACATCCAGGATCCCTCCATTTTCCACAAGCTCTCCCTGGTGCCGCTGCTGGCCTGGATCGGACTGGGCGCCGACGGTCTTTCCTCCTCCTCCTACGGCCCGGAAGAGGCGTTCCGCGCGCTCGGGCAGCACACCTACCTGGCCGTTTTCCTGGCCCTGGCCACCTCGCTGACCGTCTTCATCATCTCCTACTCCTACTCGCGCATCATCGAGCACTTCCCGGGCGGCGGCGGCGGCTACATCGTCGCCACCCACACCCTGGGCCCCAAGGCCGGGATCGTCTCCGGCAGCGCCCTGCTGGTGGACTACATGCTGACCATCACCGTCTCCATCGCCGCCTGCGGCGACGCGTTGTTCAGCTTCCTGCCAGGCGCCTGGCATCCCTACAAGATTTTCTTCGAGCTCTTCCTGATCCTGCTGCTCATCGTGCTCAACCTGCGCGGCGTCCGGGAGTCGGTGACCTTCCTGGCGCCCATCTTCATCGTCTTCCTCCTCACCCACATCCTGCTCATCGGCTACGGCATTTTCTCGCACCTGCCGCAGATCGGACCGGTGACGCGGGGCATCCGCGCCGATTTCCAGGCCGGCCTGGCCGGGCTGGGCGGCCTGGGCATGCTGGCGCTTTTCCTGCGCGCCTACTCGCTGGGCGGCGGCACCTACACCGGCATCGAGGCGGTGGCCAACGGCATGCAGATCCTGCGCGAGCCCAAGGTGCAGACCGGCAAGAAGACCATGCTCTACATGGCCGTATCGCTGGCCTTCACCGCCAGCGGGCTCTTCTTCTGCTACCTGCTGTTTCAGGTCGCCCCCGGCGAAGGCAAAACCCTGAACGCCATCCTGGCCGGCGCCCTGTACGGGAACGGCTCCCTAGGCTACGGGCTGGCCCTGGTCACCATCCTGCCGGAGGGGGCGCTGCTGTTCGTAGCCGCCCAGGCCGGCTTCATCGACGGCCCGCGCATCATGGCCAACATGGCCATCGATTCCTGGCTGCCCCACCGCTTTGCCTCGCTGTCGGAGCGGCTGACCATGCACAACGGCATCCTGCTCATGGGCGGCGCCTCGATCCTGCTGCTGTTCTACACCCGCGGCTCGATCTCCAGCCTGGTGACCATGTACGCCATCAACGTGTTCCTCACCTTCTCCATCTCCCAGCTCGGCATGTCCAAATACTACCTGCGCAACCGCGAACGGGAGGCGCAATGGCGGCGGCACCTGCCGGTCCATCTGCTGGGCTTTGTCCTGTGCTTCGTCATCCTGCTGGTCACCAGCTATGAGAAGTTCCGCGAGGGCGGCTGGATGACCCTGCTGATCACCTCCTCGCTCATCGTCCTCTGCGCGCTGATCCGCCACCATTACACCAACGTGACCAAGGCGGTGCGCCAGCTGGACGACCTGCTGATGCACATCCCCACCCACCGCACCCCGAACCGGGCCAAGCCGGACCGCGACGACATGACCGCCATCCAGCTGGTCAGCGGCTACAACGGCTTCGGCGTGCACACCGTCCTGTCGGTGATCCGCAATTTTCCCGGCGTGTACAAGAATTTCGTCTTCGCCTCGGTGGCCGTGGTCGACTCGGGGACCTTCAAGGGATCGGTGGAGCTGAAGAACCTGGAGGCCAGCACCCGGGCCACCCTGCGCAAATACGTCGCCCTGGCCCGGAGCCTGGGCTTCGCCGCCGAAATGCGCCTGGCCGTGGGCACCGACGTGGTGGAGAGCGCCACCGGGCTGTGCAAGGAGATCAAGAAGGAGTTCCCGCGCTCAACCGTTTTCGCCGGCAAGCTGACCTTCCGCCGCGAGAAGTTCTACCACAAGATGCTGCACAACGAGACTGCCTTCGCCATCCAGCGCCACCTGCACTGGGACGAGATCACGTCGATGACGATGCCGATCCGCATGGATCTGTAGGATTCTGTCACGAGTGACGCCTCACGCGTTACGCGTTACGCGTCACGGCTCAATACTCCTGCGGCATCTCTTGCAGCTGGGCGAAGGTGAACACCGGGCCGTCCTTGCAGACGAAATACTTGCCGGTGTTGCAGCGGCCGCACTTGCCCACGCCGCACTTCATGCGGTTCTCCAGCGTGGTGTAGACGTCCGCCGGCGCGAAGCCCAGCCGGGCCAGCACCGGGAAGGTGAACTTGATCATCACCGGCGGGCCGCAGACGACGGCGACGGTGCCGGCGCTGGCCGGGGCCAGCCTGTCCAGCACGGCTGGCACGAAGCCGACCTCCCCCTTCCAGTCGGGGGTCTCCCCGCCCGGGTCGACGGTGGTGACCAGGCGCACGTCGTCCCGCCGCTGCCATTCGGCCAGCTCGTCCTTGTAGACCAGGTCGGCGACGGTGCGGGCGCCGTAGACGATGGCCACGTCGCGGTAATCCTGGCGCAGGTCGAGGATGTTCCAGATGACGCTGCGCATGGGCGGCAGGGCGATGCCCCCGGCGATGAACAGCAGGTTCTTGCCCCGCCACTGGTCGATGGGGAAGACGTTGCCGTAGGGGCCGCGGAAGCCGACCGTCTCGCCCTCCTCCAGGGCGGCCAGGGCCGAGGTCACCCGCCCCGCCTTGCGGAAGGTGCACTCGATGGTTCCGCGGCGCGTCGGCGGCGAGGCGATGCAGAAGGTGCATTCCCCCTCGCCGAACACCGAGTATTCCCCGAACTGGCCGGTGCGGAAGGAGAAGGCCTCCCCTTGCGCCGCGTCGGCGAAGGCCAGGCGCAGGGTGCGCACGTCGGGGGCTTCCTCCTTCACGCCGGCGATGCGCATGAGGTAGGGCTTGAGGGTGTCGGGCGCGCTCATGGCTTGGCCTCCGCGACCGCCTGCAGGTGCTCGCGCAGGCTCATGTCCACCGGGCAGGCCCGAGAGCAGCGGCCGCAGCCCACGCAGCCGAGCGTCCCCTGCCGCTCGCCCATGTAGGAGAACTTGTGCATCAGCCGCTGGCGCCAGCGCTGGCCCTGCAACGGCCGCGGATTGTGCCCCGAGGTGTGCAGGGTGAAGAGGGAGAAGCCGCATGAATCCCAGCAGCGCAGCCGCTTGCCCGCCTCGTCCTGGATGTCGAAGCAGGCGCAGGTCGGGCAGACGTAGGCGCAGGCGCCGCAGCCGAGGCAGCGCAGCGACTGCTCGGCCCAGAAGGCCTCGTCGGCGAAAATGGTCGCCAGGGCCGGGCCGATCCGCTCCAGGTCGAATTTCTTCTCCATCCGCGCCAGGCGCGCCTCCTTGTCCGTTTCCGCGGGCAGGGGCGGCAGTTCGCCGGCAGGGGCCAGCAGGCCGCTCCCCCGGGCGGTCAGGGTTTCGACCAGGAAGCTGCCCTGGCCCAGGTCGGTCAGCAGCAGGTCGCTGCCGGCCGTGGCGCCGGGGCCGCCGCCCAGCGAGGTGCAGAAGCAGTGTTCGTCGCAGCGCGTGCAGGCCAGGCCCACTAGCGCCAGGCGCTCGAGCCGGGCCGCGAACAGGCGGTCGGGGGCGTCCCAGTTGAGGATGGCTCCCAGGGCGGCGAAGGCGGCGGCGTCGCAGGGGCGCAGGCCGAACACCACCGTCGGCGGCAGCGCCTCCAGGTCGCGATCCTGCAGCGCCATTCCTCCGTCGCGGCGGCGGAACGAAAACAGCTCTTCCACGCGGGGAAACACGGCCGCCTTGGGCGACTGCACGGTCTGGACATGGTCGAAGCTGACCTCGTCCGGCGACGTCACCGCGGCGAAGTCGAGCGGGCCTTCAGCGGCCGGCCGCCGGGGTGCCAGGATGCGCCGGCCTTCCCCGCGCCAGCGCGCGAAAAGGCGGGCCAGCCCCTGGCAGTC
>CAYXCX010000071.1:0-8729 GCA_964463405.1 uncultured Clostridia bacterium | reverse complement strand
GTCACTCGTCACTTAGATTGATCATTGCAGCTACTCGTCACGCGTTACGCGTCACGAGTCACGAATCGCCGTTTATGCCGCTGCCGTACGCCTCGGGCCGGGCGCTTCTTCTAGCCCAAGGCTACGTCCAGCAGCATCATGAGCGCGAAGCCGAGCATGGCGCCCACGGTCGACAGGTCGGTCTCGTCGCCGCGCTGCGCCTCGGGGATGAGCTCCTCGACCACCACGTAGATCATGGCGCCGGCGGCGAAGGCCAGGGCGTAGGGCAGCAGCGGTTGCGCCTGCACCACCAGCGCCGCGCCGGCCACGCCGGCCAAGGGCTCGACCACGCCCGAGAGCTGGCCGTAGGTGAAGGCCTTGCGCCGCGAGAAGCCCTCGCGCCGCAGCGGCACCGCCACCGCCGCCCCCTCGGGGAAATTCTGCAGCCCGATGCCGAGGGCCAGCGCCAGGGCGCCGCCCAGCGCCCCGGGGGTCCATTGCCCGGCCAGCGAACCGAAGGCGACGCCGACGGCCAGCCCCTCGGGGATGTTGTGCAGGGTGATGGCCAGCACCAGGAGCGTGCTGCGCTGCCAGGAGGTCCTGAGCCCCTCGGCGCGGCCGCGCTCGAGCCCCATGTGCAGGTGGGGCAGGAGATGGTCGATCAGCAGCAGGAAGGCGCCGCCGGCGAGAAAGCCCGCGACCGCGGGGAGCCAGGCCGGGCCGCCGTGCCGGCGAGCCATCTCGATGGCCGGCGCCAGCAGCGACCAGTAGCTGGCGGCGACCATCACCCCGGCGGCGAAGCCCAGCATGGTGTTCAGCAGCCGCCGGTTCAGCTCCTTGAACAAAAAAACCATGGCGGCGCCGAGGGCGGTGACCCCCCAGGTGAAGAGGGTCGCCAGCAGCGCCAGCAGGATCGGACTCGTTTCCCGTGCCCATTCCCAGTCCATGCCGCCTCCCGCGTCGCGGCGCTCCGCCCGCCCTGGCCGGAGCGCCGCGAAGCGATTTCATAGCACGCCGTCCGGTGGTTTGCAAGCCCCGGCCAGGACGGGCCACTCAGGCGCTGCGCGCCGCCGGCGCGGCCGCCCCGGCCCGCGACCGCTCGTAGGCGACGATCCAGCCCAGCTCCTCGTCCCCCACCCCGCGCCCCGTGCGGCCGACCTCCTTCACCCGGCGCAGTACCAGCGCCCGGAGCTCCCGGTCGATGCCGTTGGCGCCGATGCGTTCCAGGGCGTGGTCCAGGGCGGCGCGGCCCGACATGTGGTCGAGGGTGAATCCCGTCGCCAGGCCGAAGGGGGCGGGATCAAGGCTCCGGTAGTGCCCCGGGTCGATCAGCGCCGCCTGGCTGTGGACCCCGGCGCAGTGGCGGAAGGCGTTGCGCCCCATGACCGGGAAATGGGGCGGCACCGCCACCCCGGCATAGCGGCTGACCAGGTCGTAGAGCGGGGCGACCCGCTCCAGCCGCCAGCGGCCGCTGCCCGGGAAGTCCTGGCTCAGGACGGCCAGCAGCGCGGCCAGGTCGACGATGCCGGCCCGCTCGCCCAGTCCGAGCACCGAGGCGTCGACGAGGGTGGCGCCGGCGCGCAGGCCGTCCAGGGCATTGGCCAGCGCCAGGCCGCGGTCGTTGTGGCAGTGGACGGCGAGGCGCGGCAGCCGGCCGCGCCGGGCCAGCGCGTCGCGGAAGCGGCTCAACCAGCCGTAGAGGCCGCCTTCACGGCCGGGGATCATGCGCCCGGTGGTGTCGGCCACGCTGACCACGTCGGCGCCGGCGGCCACGGCAGCGGCGGCAGCGTCGGCGGCGTCGGCCAGCGGCGTGCGCACCGCGTCCTCGGGCGTGAAGCGGACGACCAGCCCGGGGCGGGCGCCCTTGGCCCGGGCGACGGCCTCGGCCGCCTGGTCCAGCGCCCGGCCCAGGGTCAGGCCGCGGTCGCGCAGCCGCGCCGGCGCCACGCACAGGAAGATCCCCAGGAAACCGGCACCGGTCTCCAGCGCCGCCTCGACGTCCTCGCGGCGCGCGCGCGCGTGGACGCCGACGCGGGCGCGCAGGCCCTGGCGCGCCAGGGCGGCGGCCGCCTCGGCGATCTCGTTGTCCACGACCGGATGGCCGGCCTCGATGACCTCGACGCCGATCTCGTCCAGCAGCCCGGCGATGGCCGCCTTGACGTGGGGAGCAAAGCAGACCCCCGGCGCCTGCTCGCCCTCGCGCAGGGTGGCGTCGAGAACGCCGATGCGCGCCGCCCCCCCGGCAGCGGGCCTCATATGCCGAAGTCCTCGGCGCAGCGCGGCACGCTCTTCGCCGCCGGCGGCTGCAGCGCCACCAGCTCCAGGACGGCGCCGCAATCGCGGCACCAGCGCCGCGTCCCGGGAACGGCGTCCTCCGGCAGCTCCTTCGTCACCCCGCAGCTGGGGCAGGGAACCTCGATGGTCATCGTGCACCTCCTGGCATGATCGCCGCCGTGATTGTAGCGCCGTGGCCCGGGGAGTCAATTTATACGATATATTTGTTTAATATTTAATTTTCTGTTATATTTATAACATCGGTTTCGTCGGGAGGAAACGGCATGATCACCGTCCGCGACGCCCTGGATCAACTCGTCGCCCACACCCCCTTCCTGGAGGAGGGGCTGGCCCTGGGCATCATCAACTTGTCGGCCCTTGCCCGCGTGCTGCGCCCGCGCATCGAGAAAAGGCTGCTCAAGGGGGTCAGCGACGCCGCCCTGGTCATGGCCCTGGCGCGCCTGGCCGGGCGGCTGGGAAGGAAGCGCCTGCGCCCCGGCGAGATGGCGCGCTTCGTCAGCGACATCACCGTGCGCTCGCACCTGAGCGAGTTCACCTTCCGCGCCTCGGAGGGCATCCTGCCGCGGCAGATCCGCCTGCTGCAGGAGATCAAGGGGCGCAAGGACCGCTTCATCACCTTCTCCAGCGGCGCCAGCGAGACGACGGCCATCGTCAGCTCCGACCTGGAGGGCCCGGTGGCGCGGATCTTCCGCGGCGAAACGCTCGTCTGCCGCTACAACGGCCTGTCGGCGGTCATCCTGCGCCTGACCCCGCAGGCCGTGCGCGTTCCCGGCGTCTACTACCTGGTCCTCAAGCTGCTGGCCTGGGAGGACATCAACGTCATCGAGGTGGTGTCGACCACCACCGAGTTCGCCCTGCTGCTGGAGGATGAGGCCATCGACCGCGCGTTCTCGCTGCTGCGCTTGCTGCTGCTCCCCGGCCGCTGAGCAACTCGGGGCCGCGGCCTATCGCGGCCGCGGGTCGTCCCCAGACCCGTCTTCGTCCCCGCCTTCTTCCCCGTCTTCGGCCGCGGGATCCGCCTCCCCTCCGCTCTCCTCGCCGCGCTCGACCGGCCGCCACTGCCGCGCCCAGCGGCTGAAGGGCTCGCCGTAGGCGGCGGCGAAGGCCGGCTCGATCCCCCGGCCCGCGCCCAGCTCGGCCAGCAGGCGGCGCAGCGGCGGCATGCCGCGTTCGTCGACCAGGTCGGTCACCGCCTGCAGGCTCACCATGTAGGCGGCGTAGGCCGCGCGGGCGTCGGCGGGGAACCCGTTCGCCAGCATGGGCAGCGGGATCACCTGGGCGACGCTCACCGCCTGGTCGCCGCTGAGGTACTGCGCCAGCCCCTCGTGCAGCCACATGGGCGCCGACGGCGCCAGCGCATGGACCAGGGCGTGGACGTACTCGTGGCGGATGACGCGGCGCAGCGCCCGCTCCTGGCCCTCGGCGCCGTGCACCGGCAGGCGGATCTTGCCGTCGGCCTTGCCGAACATGCCGCCCGCCCAGCCCGGCGCGTGGGTGACATCGGAGAAGTCCTTGCCCGTGTACAGGATGACCGTGAGCGGCTCCTCGGGGAAATAATCCAGCTCCTTGCCGATGTCGGCATAGGCCGACTTGAGGATGTCCAGCACCAGCACCTTCATTTCCTCGTGCTCGTAGCCGTCATAGAGCACGGTGAAGTTGGCCGTGCGCGCGTCGTCGTAGTCGCGCTGCACGGCGATCTCGCGCCGCAGCTTCAGCAGCAGCTCGATCAGCTCCTCGTCGCGGCGCAGCGCCAGGGCCGCCTGCGCCAGCTCGCGCGCCCCCTGCAGGTCGTTCTGGCGATAGAGGGCGAGGGCCCGCGCCTTGAGCGCGGCGAAGGCCTCGGGGCCTGCGGCTTCCCCGGCGGCCGGAGCCGGTGCCGGAGCGGAAAGCGCATCGGGATCGCCGGCGCTCCCGCCGTCGGGCGGGGAGGATGCCTCAGGGAGAGGCTCCTGGCCGCCGTCAGGGGAGAGGACGGCGGCCTCCGGCCGGGTGGCCTCACGGGGCCCGGCCGCGGATGGCGCCGGGGCGCGCTCTCCCCGGCGCAGGAGGAGGTAGCCCGTCGCTCCTGAGGCGGCCAGGGCGAGGAGCGCCAGGGCGACGAGCGTACGCCGCCGCCGTTGCCCGCGCTCGTAGTTGGGGTTGCGCCAGTCGGGAGACATGCCGTCATTGTATAGGAAAGACAAGGAATGGAAAATAGGCCGCCGGGCGCCGCTAGGGGGCCGTCCTTCCGTCCGCCTCGTTGCGCAAGACCGCCAGCGGCTCGACGTCCCATTCGGCGCGCTCGGCGTCGGTCGTTGCCGGATCGATCTCCAGCAGCACCTCCTTTCCCGCCTTCTCGTCGAAGCGGTACTGCGTGCCGTACTTCTGCGGCTTGCCGCTGAAGACCAGGTAGCGGTCGATGGCCGCGGCGGCCATGCGCCGGGCCGGGCGATGGCCGGCCAGCGCGGCGGAGCGGGCCAGGAAGTGGGCGAGCAGGTAATTCTCCAGGCTCTCGCTCTTCAACTGGCCGTCGCAGAAAATGGCGTTCGTGTGCTGCAGCAGGAGCGCCGCCCGCACCTTGTCCTCGGGCAGGAGGATCCGGCCTTCGGCCAGAAGCTCCAGCACCCGCAGGCGATGGCGCTGGTCGGCGTCGAACTGGGCCTGGGGATCGGTGCTCTCCGCCTGCCGCATGCGCTGGTCCTCGTCGGTCATGGCCCGCAGTTCGTCGGAGACCGCGGCAGTGGGCGCCTGGGCGGTGCAACGGTTGGCGAGGATGAACAGCACGGAGAAAACGAGAATGAGCCTTGCCACGCGCATGATCACCTCCCTGGAAACCCCGCCCGGCGGCGGCCCGGGGCTCAGAAAATGAGGTACGCGCCGCTGGCGATGATGGTTTCCTCGCGGCCGCCGGGATAGCCCAGCACGACCGCTTCCACGGCGACGCGCGGCATGACCTCCGGGATGTAGATGCGGTCGAGGTGGATCACCGCCTGTGGCGAGGAGAAGTCCTTCGGCCCCACGGCGCCGCCGAAATGGTCGCTGCGGCCGAAGGCGACGTGCAGCCCCAGTTTCTCGTCGAGGAGGATCTCGCCGATGGGCTGCAGCCCGAAGTCGCCGAGCACGCCGAAGCCCAGCTCGGCCATGTTGCCGTAGGCCGGCTCCTGGGCCAGGTGCACGCGCTCGGCGCGGGCGGCCTTTCCCCTGCCCTTCACTTTGACGGCCCGGTTGCCGCGCACGTCGAACAGGACCAGCTCGCCATCCACATCGACCGGCAGGATGCCCATGGTCCGGCTCTTTTCTCCAGCCTCGCCCTCGTAGGGGACGATGTAGGCCTCGCCGCTGGGCAGGTTGCCGGCCGTCGCCGGGTCGGGGAAGCGCCCCGAGCTGGAATGGGCTGTGCGATGGCGCAGGTCGAAGAAAACCGAGTACTCGCTCCTGCCGTCGACCAGGAAGGAGACCTCGGCGTGCTCGGCGCGGTCCAGGCGTGAGGCGAGCTCCCCGACGCGCCGCGCCACCTCGCCGTAGTCGATGCGCAGCGCCGGCACCATGGCGGCGGCAAAGCCGGGCATGGTCGCGGCCCGGAAGCCGAAGCGCCTGGCCGCCACCTTGAGCGGCGCGGTGGTCGAGTACTCGGTTGGCGCCAGGAAAAGTTGGGCGGCGGCAAAAACCCGGTCGAAGTTCACTCGCTCGCCGGCCCGCTCCAGCTCGGCGGCCGTCTCGGGCAACGCGCCCGTGATCAGGAACGCAGCGGCCGGAAGGTCGGCGTTGTTCGAGCCGACATCGGCGTAGGCGATCAGTTTCACCCCGTCCAGCGGGATCTCCCCCTTCCTGGCATCCAGCAGGGCGTGCCACTCGTGGGCCAGGCGCCGGCGCTCACGCCAGTCGGGATTGTCGAGCCCCGCCTGGCGAGGGATATCGATCAGGATGGCCAGGGCCCGGTCGCTCTCGCGGCGGGGAAAGACCGAGCGGACCAGGGAAACCAGTTCTTCAGGGGCGAGCGTCGTCATGGCTACCTCCGGCCGCATTATACCCCGCCCGGGGCGCCGTTTAAACCCCGGCGGCGGGGAGCGGTTCAGCGCAGCGGCTGGCGGATGACGGTCTTCCACCTGGCCGGGTCGGCCTTGCGGATGTCGGACAGGTAGATTTCGTGGTGCTTGCCGTGGAGCTTGCCGCCGAGCGAGGCGATGAAGGCGTGCAGCCTGGCGATGGCCGGCCCCTCGGCCGAGAACGGCCCGACATGGAGGATCTGGGCGCTCTTGCCCTCGGCGAGCTTTTCGAAGCGCAGCTTTGCGAGGGCGGGCAGTTCTTTCTTCTTTTTCACCTCGGCGCCGGTCTCGCGGATCAGGTCGGCATGGACGAACTCGGGCTGCATGATCATCATCGTCCACTTCCATTTGCCCTTGTCTCCGGCGGCAAAGGCGGCCGGGTCGTCGGCCCACCACAGTCCCTCCAGGGGCAGGACGCCGTAGTCGATGGCCAGGGTCTTCTTCACCTTGAACTTGACGGAGTACGAGACCGCGAACAGCGCCGCGACCGCCTCCTGGTAGGATCGCTCGCGGTTGGGGTCGCCGGAGCCGTCGATCATGAGAAAATTCATGGGCGGCACCTCGACCAGCTCGGCCTCCCCGGCTTGCGGCCGGTACAGGCGTTTCAGTTCCCTCTTGAAGTCGATCTTGGTCATGCCTCCTCCTCGCCCGGCGCCAGAGCCGCGGCGGCCGCGACCCTACTCCTCCCGGGGCCTGAACCCCGCCAAGACCCGCCGGGTCGTTTCCTCCACGCGCTCGCCTTCGACCAGGACCGAGAGCACATCCCCGGGCTGGACGACTGTCGCCCCCGCTGGGGCGATCACCGCGTCCTCGCGGTTGATCATGGTGATGGTCACGCCGGGCGGCAGGGAAAGGTCGGCGATGCGGCATGTCCCCGCATACAGGCCCCGGTCGATGGATATTTCGACCAGCTCGTAGTCGGTGTCGACGATGGTGACGAGCTCCATGGCCGAGCGCGGCCCCCTGGCGGCCTTCACGCCCAGCTTCAGCAGGGCGGCCGCCTTGCCGATGGTGGTTCCCTGGACCAGCACCGACAGCACGACCGCGAAGAACACGATGTTGAATATCTCGTGGCCGGGATCGAGCCCGGCCGCGGCCGGATAGGTGGCCAGAACGATCGGCACGGACCCGCGCACGCCGCTCCAGCTCAGGAACGCCTTCTCGCGCAGGCTGTACTTTTCGAGCCAGGTGCAGAGGAAAACGGTCAACGGCCGGCCGACGAAGGTGATGACGAGAAAGACGAGCATTCCCGGCAGCCAGATGCGGGCGAATTGCCGCGGGAAAACCAGGAGTCCGAGCAGGATGAACAGCCCCACGTTGGCGATGAACGACAGGCCGGTCGTGAAGGAGGCGATGCCGCCCTTCAGCGGCAGCCTGCGGTTGCCCATGACGACGCCGGCGAAGAAGACCGCCAGCATGCCGCTGGCATGGGCGGCTTCCGCCAGGCTGAACGTCAGCAGGATGATCCCGATCAGGTAGATGTAATGATAGCCGAGTTCTATGCTGCGGATCCGGTTGAACCCGGCGGCGGCGAGCATGCCGAACAGAACTCCCAGGGCCACTCCGGCCGACATCCGCCAGGCCAGGCCCAACAGGGAAGCCGAGACGGAGATCCCGCCGCCAACCAGGGTTTGGATCACGAACGTCGTGCCCACGATGGCCATGGGATCGTTGGCCGCGGATTCGATCTCGGCGATGGCGGCGGCCTCGGTTTTAAGCGAGCGGCTGCGCAGGATGGAAAAAACCGCGGCCGCGTCGGTGGAGGAAATGACGATGCTCAGCAGCAGCGATCGCCCCAAGCTCCAGCCGCCCAGCCAGTGGAAACCCACGGCCGTGATCCCGGCCGTCAGCAGCACCCCGACCGTAGCCAGCAGGATGACCGGACGGAAAACGGGGCGGAGGTTCTCTTTCTTGGTCCCGAAGCCCCCGGCGAAAAGGATGAAGATCAGGGCGATGTTGGCGACGTCCCGCACCAGGACCGCGTCGTCCAGGTAGATCAAGCCCGTGACGTCGCTGCCGAAGACGATGCCGATGGCCAGGGCGATCAGGATCAGCGGGATGTTCAGCTTGCGGAAAAGCGAAGCCACCAGGACGACGAAGACAAGGATCAGCGCCACCGTCAGCAGCATTTCACTTGCTCCCCGCTCTCTTGGCCAGGAGAGACGCCGTCGCAGGCGCTAGGGCCTCGCCGGCGGCCATGCCGCTCTTTCCCCTGCCGCGCACGGTTCGCTTGGGGTTTCAGTAGGTCTTCAGTTCGCCGATCGCGGCCTCGACGGCGTGCAGGATGTCGCGGCGCTTGACCGCCTCCATCATGGCGTTGTGGTCTGGGTAGAGGGGCCGGTCTTCGTCCAGGTGCTTGACCACCTGGCGCACGGCCGCCTTGGCCGCAAGCGTTCCCTTGCCGGGAGTATACTCGCGGAAGTCCAGGGC
>CAYXCX010000070.1:8167-8824 GCA_964463405.1 uncultured Clostridia bacterium | reverse complement strand
AGCTTCCCGAAATAGGAGTGCTTGCCGTTGAAGACGTGCTGGTTGAGGTAGGGCTTGTCCTGGGGCGCCTCGACGTCGGCGAATTAGTAGCAGTCAAGGTCGAAGTTTTTCTCGCTGACATGGCGGCCGTCCTTGTCAAGCCAGCGGCTGTTGTCCTGACTTTTTCCCTCGGCAGCAGCTTCATCCATGGTCTGCAGCCCCTCGATGGCGACGCCCGGGTAGCGCGCCGCGGTGAAGCCGGCGTCGGCCAGCATATAGTCGAAGCGGTCCCAGATGACGATGTTTTTCGCCGGCAGGCCGCCCTGGCGCAGCCAGGCGACGATGGCGTCGACCACCTCGAGGCGGGTGGAGATGAGGCCGGCGCCGACCGGGTTGACCTTGATGCCGACGACATCGTCCTTGCTGAAGAACATTTTGAAGCTCTCGGCCAGCGGCTTGCCGGTCAGGGCCGCCATCCCCTTGGCGAACATCGCGGCGACGGCCTTGCCGTTCACCCCCTGCTCGCTCATCGCCTGCCCGTCCTTCACCGCCACGACCTTGCCGGGGAAAAGCCCGGGCAGCGAGGACGGCGTGCGCGGCGCGGCCAGCGCCTCGTCGACGTTGGTCTTGGGCTTGGCGGGCGGCTCGGGCTTGGCCGCCTCCTGGCCCCACAGCGGC
>CAYXCX010000070.1:0-8157 GCA_964463405.1 uncultured Clostridia bacterium | reverse complement strand
CCGGCTCCCAGCAGCGAACCGCCGCCTATCCTGAGGAAACCGCGGCGCCCCAGGGCGCACACCGTCTCCAGCGAACGCTATCCCTTTTTCTTCATGGAACTCCTCCCGGCGCCGACAGGGCGCTCGCCTCCGGCCCGTCAGGGCCGCGTCAGCAAATCAATACTACGCCGCAAACCCGTTTTTGGTTCCGCCCGCCAAAGGCTAGCGGGCATAGCCGACCGGGTGATTGAGAAAGACGACCTGGGCGTCGGTCAGCTTGAGCAGCTCCTTGATCCTGGCCTTGTCCATCATGGCGCGCGGAACGGTCTTCAGGCCGGTGGCGGCGCAGAAAAGCGAGATGTTCTGCGAGACGATGCCGGCGTCGAGCGCCCCCCATTCGAACTTCCGCCCGGGATCGCCGCGCGCAAAGCGATCGCCGTCGGAAATTAGGACGATCTGCACGGGCGGGCTGGGCTGCCGCCCGGCGGCGGCAGCTGCCGGCGGAGCCTGCGGAGCTGCTCCGGCAGCAGTTGCGGGTGCGGCCGGCCCGGGCGGACGCGCCGCCATGAGCTGGGAACGGAAATCGCCGGCCAGGACCGGCAGCAGTTGATGCTGTGGGGAATCATAAAAATAAGCGCCGTCCTTCATGAAGACCCAGATGCAGATATCGTGGGAATTCATCGCCGAGGGGGCGGTGCTTTTGTTTTCCGCCGGTCGGCTCATGCCGTCGGCAGCCCAGAGCAGGTCGGAGAGATCCTGCCGGCTCAGCTCTTTTTCAGAAAATTCGCGCGCCGAAGCCCTGGCCGCCAACGTTGCCATGAACGGCAGCCCGCGCTTCAGGTCCGGGGGATTCAGCTTGATCGCATCCAGCTCCTCAGCCGTTAGGGCCGGCGGCAGAGCCGTTAGCAGGACGGCGGCGAGCCATCCCCAGGCGCGCATCATCCCTTTTCCTCTTTTCATGGTCCACCTCCGGGTCATCCTATGCCATTATATAACATATATATACCTTCTGGGGAAAAGTGAAGGCCTCAAGTTGGAAGTCCATTGAAAAATTTTTTGCCTTTCTCATGCTAACGTCCGGCATAACAATACAGGCAGCCGTGCCCGCACTCGCCGTACGCGCCGATATCCACGCTTTGCTGGCAGAGGCAGTCCTTTCTCTGTCCCGCGTCCTTGCGATAGGACAGGTTCAGCCCGAAAACCTCGTTCAGCAGCCTGTCATCGATGCATTTGCCGGCGGGGACGGCCGCCCGAAGCGCGGGCTCGGCGCAGCCCTGGATCTCCAGCCCCTCCGCGGCGGCGCTGGCTACGAAGCGCTCGAGCAGCCCGGCTTGCTGTTCGGGCGTGCCCCCCGCCCCCGAAGCGTCGATCCCCGCCTTGCGCAGGCGGCGCAGCGCACTGGCATAAGGGTCGAAAAAACTGACGATCACGCGCGAGACGCGGGGGGCCAGGAGGGCGGCCAGGCGGGCGAAGTTCGCCGCATGAAAGCGGACGCCCATGCCGGGCAGAAAGATCACCGGGTCGTAGCGCCAGATGACGCGGCGCCGGCCGATGCGCGCCGCCAATTCGCGGACGAAAGCGGCCGCGCCGCCGGCATCCGGGACGCCCGGCTCCAGGATCCGGGGGTAGCCGGTCACGGTGACCAGGAAACAATAGGGGTAGCCGCCGCGGTCGATTTCGTCCAGGTGGCGGAGGAAAGGCCGCGCGTTTCGGCTCCAGAAGACGATGGCGTCCACGTCCCGACGCCGCAGGCTCACCCGCCGGGCCTCCCCCGGGCGGAACGGGTTGCGCACTTCGAGCTCGCCGGCGCGCAGGGCCGCCATGAGCCGCTCCCCCGCGAAAGCGGGGATGTCGCAGCGGCGCGAGGCGCTGATGACCACTGGCGGACAGCCCCTGTCCCAGCCTCAGCGCGCGCGGTCGGCCTGCTGCCGGAGCTCGGGGCTGTGGGGAAACTTGCGCAACGCTTTTTCCAGGGTGGCGCGGAACGCCTCCCGATCTCGGCCGGCTTCGGCCACCTTCAGCTGCAGCAGGTAATTGTCGAGCGTCTCGGAAAGGAACAGCGCGCTCCGGGCGAACAGGCCGGCGCGCTCGATCTCCCCTTTTTGCAGGGCCAGCAAGGCCAGCAAGTGGTGGTTTTCGGCCAGGAACGGGTTGCCTTCCATGGCCTCCTCGGCCTTCTGCGCCGCGCCATCGAAGTCGTCCTCGAGAAACAGGTTGCGGGCCTCGATGTAGGGCAGGTTGGCGGCCTGGTCCTCCCCGGCGGCGGCAGCGGCGAAGGGTTCCAGAAAATGAGGCGCCGGCTCCGGGGGCCCGTCGCCGGCCAGGGGCAGGTCGGCGTAGTCGCGGAAGGAGAGGGCGAGTTCATGGCTGTTTTCGGCCGCGGCCAGCGTGGCGGCGAAGAGCCGCAGCAGCCCGCTGTCCTCGGGGAAGCGCCGCAGGGCTTCGGCCAGCTCCTGCCGCGCCGCCCCGTCCCGGCCCATGGCGCGCAGCAGCAGGACCAGGTTGGCCGAAATGCCCGGGTCGCGGCGCAGGTACAGGGCGTAGCGCAGGCACTTTTCGGCCAGGGCAAAATCGCCGCGGATGAAGTACAGGGCGCCGAGGTTGTTGTGGGTGGGCGCCGGAAAGGCGTTGCGCTGCTGCAGGCGGATGAGGCGGTTCAGCGCCGCGTCGCCGGCGCCGTCCAGGCGGTCGGCCAGGGCCAGAAAGAACTCCTTGCGGTCGCGGAAGAACGGCGTGTCGCCCAGCCGCTCCAGATGGGCGCGCGCGGCGGCCGGCTCGCCCTTGGCCAGGCGGGCCTTGGCCAGCTCCAAGCCGACGAAGTCGGAGCGGCCAGGGTCTCCCGCCGTCGCCGGCAGCAGCTCGAGTTTCTTGTCGGCGTCGGCCAGGAGCAGGCTCTTGACGAACCGTTCGTACTCGGGCAGGGTCATGGCCAGCCGGGGCGGGACGGCCTCGCGCCGCGACGGATCGAGGGCATGCACCACCTGGCGCAGCAGCTCCTCCTGGAGGCGGAACATTTCCAGGAAACCGCCGCGAAGCAGCGGCAGCGCCTGCTGCCGCGGCCCCTTGACCTCGAGCACGAACAGCTGCACCTGCATCTGCGCCGATTTCCGGTCGCTGTACAGCACCCGCCCCCAGATCAGCCTCTCGGCGCCGGCCTCGGCGGCCAGCGCCAGGGCGGTGGCCTTGGTGACGACGAAGGGAAAGCGGACCCAGTTGCGCTCCAGCAGGTCGCGCACCTCCTCCTCGGGGCTCACCGGCAGCCCGTTCTGTTCCAGCCCGGCGGCCAGGAAGAAGGCGAGCGCCTTTCCCAGCCACTGGTGCGAGGCGTGGTTCTGGGTGTCGACGGCCAGGGGCAGCACCAGCGTCTTGGCAGCCAGGACCGCGGCCAGCGCCAGCAAAACGAGGAAAACGGCCGCTTTCTTCATGTCACTCCTGAGCCAGCAGGGGCAGCAGCCCGCGCAGGAAGGCGGCGCCCTGGACGTCGGCGCGGCCCGCCCCTTCCAGGCGGAAGGCGAAGGCGTAGCGGGGAGCGTCGGCCGGCAGGAACCCGGCGATGACCGCGTCCAGGCCGCCGGCGGGATTGGCGGCGGTCCCGGTCTTGATCGCCAGGCGGACCGGCAGGCCGCGCAGCCGGCGGCCGGTTCCGTTTTCGTCCTCCACCACCGCGGCCATGGCCCGGCGCACGTTGAGGAAATTCAGGTCGTCGGCGAGCAGCGACCGCGACCGCGGCTTGTGCCGGTAGAAGCCGACGTCCAGGATGTTGCGGGCGTCGGCGACCAGGTGCGGTGGGTAGAGGGTGCCGTTCTGGGCGAAAACCGAGGCCAGCAGCGCGGCGTGCGCCGTGGTCACGGTCACGCCGCCCAGCCCTGAGGCCAGGCGCGCCAGCCGCTGGTCGCTGGCGCCCGCATCCGCCGCCCGGCCGGCGGCGAAGCTGAGAACATGGTCGCGCAGCGGGGGACCGTTGAAAAGGAAGCGGCCGAACAGGTCGTTCAGCGCCGCCGCGCCCGCCTCCCGGCCCATGCGGGCGAAGGCGACGTTGCAGGAGCGGGCCAGGGCCTGGACGGCGTCCGCCACCGTCCCGTGCGGCTCCAGCTCATAGAGCGTTTCGCCTTCCAGGGCCAGGCGCCCGGGGCAATCCAGGGGAAAAAGCTCGGCGCCCGAGCGCAGGTAGCCAAGAAGGGAAACGAGCTTGACGACGGAGCCCGGCTCGTATTCCTGGCTGAAGGCGGCGTCCTGGGGCTTGCCCGCCCGCGGCTTGGAGTAGGCGGCGAGAACGGCGTTTTCCGGCAGTTCCAGCACCACCAGGGTGCCGAACAGCCCCTGGAACAGCCGGTCGATCGATCGCTGCAGGCCGGCGTCCAGGGTCAGGCGGAAGCGGCGGGCCCCCCTGGCGAATTCGGCCGCGAACGGAGCCAGGTCGATTCCCGGCGCCAGCCGGCGGCTGGAGCGGCGGGCCAGGTCGTAGCAGGCCAGCGGCTCGTCGCGGCGGTCGAAAACGTACTCGACCCTGCCGGCGCGCAGCGAGCGCAGGAAGCGCTCCAGCAGCCCCAGCGCCTTGGCGTTGTCCCGGCGGTACGGCGCGGAGAGGGCGGCCAGGGATTTTTGCGCGCCCGCGGCGTCGAGGAACGCCGCGCGGCTCAGCGCATGAAACCAGCGCGCCTCGTCGCCGCCGGCGGCAAGCAGGTGGGCGGCATAGAGGTCGAGCGCGGCGAATTCGTTGCGCTCGAAAAACAGGGCGAGGAAGCGCGACGAACCGGGGCGCGCCGCGACCCGCTCCCGGCGCAGCTCGCCCAGGCGCGAGGCGGCCTGCGCCAGGCGCCCGCGGCGCAGGTCGCTCAGCGCCTGCAGCTGGCGGTAGCCGTTGCGCTGGAACAGCGCCGAGGGCGGGCGCCGCAGCCGGCGGTCGGCTTCGTCCAGGCGCCCGGCCAGGAGAAGATCCTCGATGGCGGAAAGGGCGGCGGCGGCCTTCAGGCAGCGGAATCCGATGAAGGCGCCGGCGGCCAGCAGCAGCAGCAGGGCCAACAGCAGCCGCCGGCGGCGCTGGCGCCGGCGCCGGTCCAGAAACGAGAAGGTGACGTCCTTGTAGTCCAGCACCGTCAGCTCCAGGCGCCGGCGGCGCCCGCTTTCCGGCTCATGACTTCAGGTACGATTCCAGCTTGTCCAGCCCGGCCTGAATGTCCGGCAGCGAGGTGGCGTAGGAGATGCGCAGGTAGCCCGGGGCGCCGAAAGCCGAGCCGGGAACCAGGATGATGTTCAGCTTCTCGAGGATGTCCATGGCCAGCTGGCTGTCGTCGCGCATCCCCTTGGCCCCGATGTAGTGGGAAAAATCGGCAAAGAAATAGAAGGCGCCGTCGGGCAGGGCGTAGGGGATGCGGCCGATGGCGTCGATGCGCGCGGCGAAGTAGTCGCGGCGGCGGCGGTACTCCGCCACCATGGCGCGCACGGTGTCCTGCCCGCCGTTCAGGGCTTCCACCGCCGCCTTCTGCGAGATGGAGCAGGGGTTGGAGGTGGAGTGCTCCTGGATCTTGGTCATGGCCGCCGCCAGCGCCGCCGGGGCGATGGTGTAGCCCAGGCGCCAGCCGGTCATGGCGTAGGTCTTGGACAGGGAGCAGACCACGACCACGTGGTCCTCGGCGCCCGGCTCCAGGGCCAGCGGCGGCGGGTATTTGCCCTCGCCGTACAGGATCTTGCGGTAGCAGTCGTCGACGACGACCATGACGCCCTGGGCGCGGAAAAAGCGGATGACCTCGGCCAGCTCGTCCTTCGGCATGAGCATGCCGCTGGGATTGGCCGGGGAATTGACGATCACCGCCTTGGTGCGCGCGTTCCAGCGCGAGATGTACGAATCGGCCGTGATCTGCAGGGGGCGCTCCCCGTGCAGGTGGTCGGCGAACACCACCGAACCGCCGCAGAAACGGACCATTTCCGGGTAGGAGACCCAGAAGGGCAGCGGCACGATCACCTCATCGCCGGGGTTGACCAGCGCCTGCAGAAGGACGAACAGGCCGTACTTGCTTCCGGGCGACACCACGATCTGGGCGTCTTGGGCCTCGTAGTCCTGTTCGGCCAGGTAGGCGGCGCGGATGGCCTGCTTGAGGTCGGCGATCCCCGAGGTGGGCGTATATTTGGTGAAGTCGCCGCGGATGGCCGCGATGCCGGCTTGCTTGATGTTGTCCGGAGTGGGAAAGTCCGGTTCGCCGGCGCCGAAATCCAGGATCGTCTTGCCCTGTGCCTGCAGCTGTTTCTTGATCTGCACCAGCTTCAGCGTCGGCGAGCTGGTCATGGCGTTGACCCGGGCGGAAAGTTCAAACATGCGCACCTCCAAACAGGGTTTTCTCGATCGTTTCGGCCAGCACGTGCAGGATGAACAGGTGCATCTCCTGGATCGCGGGAGTGTCGGCGCAGTCGACGGCGATCACCTCGTCGACCGGGATGTCGCGCAGCGGCTGCGGCTGGTCGCCGCAGAGGGCGATGGTGGCCAGCCCCATACTCCGGGCCGCCGCCAAGCCTGCGAGCACGTTGGCCGAGCGGCCGCTGGTGGTCAGCCCCAGGGCGACGTCGCCCGGCCGGCCCAGGGCCTGCAGCTGCCTGGAGAACACGGAGCCGAATTCCTCGTCGTTGGCGATGGACGTCACGTTGGCCATGTCGGCGGCCAGGGCCAGGGCCGGCAGCGCCGGGCGGCGGAAGTAGAACTTGTTGACCAGTTCGGCGGCGAAGTGCGACGACTGGGTGGCCGAGCCGCCGTTGCCGAAAGCGAGCACCTTGCCGCCCTGCTTCAGGGCCAGCGCCAGCCGCTGGCAGGCCCGCAGCAGGCCGGCGTCCTCGTTCAAGGCGGCAAGCAGGCGCGCGCGCAGGCGGACGCGCTCGGGATCGATGAGGCTCATGCGCTTTCCTCCCCGTAAATCTCGCGCTGCACGCCGCGGACGAAGTCGCCGAGACGGCTCTCCTCGACGGCGCCGGGATCCACGAGCGGGAAGCACTCGATTTCCACCCGGCCGGCGGCACAGGTGCGCCGCCCCGGCGGCAGCAGGCGTTCGCTGCCGCGGATGCGCACCGGCAGCACTGGCACGCCGGCGCGCCTGGCGATGACGAAGCTGCCTTTCTTGAACTCGCCCACCGCCCCGTCGCGGCTGCGCGTCCCCTCGGGGAACACGAGGAAGGGGCAGCGCGCGGCGCGGATGCGCTCCACGGCCTCGGCCAGCGCTTCCTGGCGGCGGGCGGCGGAGGCGCGGTCGACGAAGACGAAGCCGGCGAGCTTCATGATCCAGCCGACCAGGGGGAGGCGCCGCGCCTCGGCCTTGATCATCACCCGCGGATTGAGGGGAAGGACGCGGACCAGCAGCGGCCCGTCGAGATTGGACAGGTGGTTGCTGACGATCAGCGGCGGCCGCGACAAGTCGACGGCGTCCAGCCCGCGCAGGGTCGCGCGCACCCCCAGCACGCCCAGCACGGCGCCGATCACCAGGCGGGCCGCGGCGTAGATGAACTCGCGCCGGCCCAAGGCCCCGGACACGAGGGCCACGACGGGAAACAGCGCCACGATGAGAAGGATCGCCGTCAGGAGCGCCAGGATGTTGCGGATGAGTCGCATGCCCCCCATTAATAGATTTTTTTCCGCCCTTTGTCAAGGCGGAAGATTGACAAATCATTTTCCCTGCGCCTATACTGAATCCCGTGATGAACACCCGCGCCCACGCAAATCCGTCCCCAAATCTTATTGCCTAGGAGAAATAAAAATGTCCCTGATCGCCGAACTGATTGAGAAAGTGAAGGCCAAAAACCCGGGCGAACCCGAATTCCACCAGGCCGTCAAGGAGGTGCTGGAAACGCTGGAGCCCACCGTCAAGAAGCACCCGGAGTTCGTCAAGGCCAAGATCTACGAGCGCATCGTCGAACCGGACCGGGCCATCCTCTTCCGCGTCCCCTGGGTCGACGACAAGGGCGAGATCCAGGTGAACAAGGGCTTCCGCGTGCAGTTCAACAACGCCATCGGCCCCTACAAGGGCGGGCTGCGCTTCCACCCGTCGGTCAACCTGGGCATCATCAAGTTCCTGGGCTTCGAGCAGATCTTCAAGAACTCGCTGACCACCCTGCCCATGGGCGGCGGCAAGGGCGGCTCCGACTTCGACCCCAAGGGCAAGTCCGACCGCGAGGTGATGCGCTTCTGCCAGTCGTTCA
>CAYXCX010000069.1:7587-8896 GCA_964463405.1 uncultured Clostridia bacterium | reverse complement strand
GTTGGTCTCGGCGCGGGGGACGAAGGTGCAGTTGATGCGGAACTCGAAGATGTCGACGCCCGCCTCCCGCTTGCGCGCGCTCGAGGTGATCTGGACGTTGGTGAAGTAGCTCGAGTTCTGCAGGTTGTTGATCAGGTCGGCGATCAGGTTGTTGGACAGGGCCTTGCCGCTGATGGCCACCGCCCCGCCGCGGTAGGTCAGGTCGGTCAGCCACACCCAGTCGGGCAGGGAGCGCGACATCTTGTCCATCATCAGGACCGCGTCCCGCTGCTTCAGCTTCAGGTCGCTGATGATCTTGATCTTCTTGTCCAGCTCCAGCTTGGTGGCTTCGATCTGGGCCAGCTCCTTCAGGACCTTCTCCAGCTCGGCCTTGCGCAGCGTCCGCTCGTCAAGCAGCTTCTGCTGCCGGTTCAGCTCGCCCGCCTGCAGGAAGTACATCAACCCGATGCCGACCACGGTGAGGGCGACGGCGCCGACCAGCGCCGGGACGCTCAACTTGCTCGGCTTGGCTTCCTCGACGAAGCTGACGGCAGCCCCGCCTCCCGCGGCGACCTCCTTTTTTTCCGGTCGTAACAGGTTGATCTTGATCATTTCGCATCCCCCACGGCCCGCAGCGCCAGTCCGACGGCGACGGTGTACACCGGGGCCATGTCTTTGATGAAGTTCAGATCAAATTTTTTATAGTTGATGTCGATGTTGTTGAAGGGGTTGACCACCTCGACCGGGATGTCGAATTCCTGGGAGAAGAAGTCGGTGATCGCCTCCAGGTTGGCGCTGCCGCCGCTGAGCAGGATGTTGTCGATACGCCCCTCGGTGGTGTTGGAGCGGTAGAACTCGAAGGTTTTCTTGATCTCGTTGCGCAGGTCGTTGAGCACGATGTTGATGATCGGCTTGACGGCGGCGGTGGAGATGCCCTCCACCGGGCGCCCCTTCTTGACCGCCTCGGCCTTTTCGTACTTGAGGTTGAGCTCCTTCTGCAGCAGGTCGGTGAACTGGTTGCCGCCGAAGGCGATGTCGCGGACGAAGACCGGGTGGCCGGCCTTGGAGATGATCACGTTGGAGATGGAGGCGCCGATGTTGATGATGGCCAGGACCTTGTCGCGGTAGAGCTCGTAGTTGAGCAGGACGCTGTTGAGGACGGCGAAGGAGTCGAGGTCGACGATGTCGGCGGCTTTGGCGGCGCTGGTGATCACGTTCAGGTAATCGTTCAGCTTTTCCTTGCGCACGGCCGACAGGATGACGCCGGCGCGGTCGGGGGGGGAATCGGGGGATTCGATGACCTCGTAGTCGATGTTGACCTCGTCGGGGG
>CAYXCX010000069.1:0-7577 GCA_964463405.1 uncultured Clostridia bacterium | reverse complement strand
CCACAGGATGTGCTCGTGCATTTCGTCGGGGTTGAGGCGCTGCACCTCGATGCGCTTGACGATGACCGAGCTGCCCGACACGGAAAAGGCCAGGCGGCCGGTCTTGGCCTTGCTGTCATAGAAAACGTGCTGGATGGCCTCGGCCACCGCCGTCGAGTCCATGATGCTCCCTTCGACGATGGCCTGGTAGGGGACGGGTTCATAGCCGATGGAGACCAGCTCATAGCGAGTTTCCGAACCTTTTTTTCTCGGCTTCAGCTCCACCAGCTTCAAGGCGAACGAGCCGATGTCAAGACCGACGATGGGTTTGGATTTTTTAAAACTGACTAAAGCCATGGCACTCTCCACGGTGTGGATTTTTCATACTGATTTTTCTTAACATAAGGAAAATTCAAAGTCAAGTTATTATTTGTTTTTTTTATAGGTTTATCGGCGATATGGAAATGCACACAACCCTATAAGCCAAATCAGGCCTTGGTTGCGGAGATTTGTCTTTCAAAATTGCCTATAATAATAGGTTATTGGCAGATGCTGCTTTCTGCCAGCAACGGACGGTTTTCGCCCGTTTTTTGCTTTCCCATCGGGCGGCCGGGGGAATTCAACGGTTGTTTTCGATGTCGGCCAGATTCTCGATGTTGACGATTTCGACCCGGCGATCGCGGTCGCGGGCGGCCCGCTTCAGCAGCCCGGCCAGGACCTTGCCGCTGCCGATTTCGGCGAAACGGACCGCCTGGGGATCGGCGAGCATGGCCTCCATGGTCTCATGCCAGCGCACCGGGCGCGAGACCTGGCGTTTCAGCCCTTCCCGGGCCTCGGCGGCGCGGGTCACCGTTTGCACCTGCCAGTTGTTGATGATCGGGAAGCGGGGGTCGGAAAATTCGACGGCGTCCAGGTCGCCGGCCAGTTTTTCCTCGGCCGGGAGCATCAGCTCGGAGTGGAAGGGGGCGGAAACGGGCAGGAACACCGACTTGACGGCCAGCCGGCGCACCGCCTCCTCGACGGCCGACTTTTCACCCGAGATCACCACCTGTCCGGCGCTGTTCCAGTTCGCCAGGTTGACGACGCGGCGGACGCCTCCGGCCGCGGCAGGCAGCGGCCCGTTCTCGCGGTTGACGGCCTGCACGGTGGCGCGGACGGCCTCGATGTCGGCGCCGATCAGGGCGGCCATGGCCCCCTGCCCCACCGGCACCGCCTCCTGCATGTAGCGGCCGCGCTTGTGCACCAGCAGCAGCGCGTCCTCGAAGCGGAAAACCCCGGCGCACAGCAGCGCCGAGTACTCGCCCAGGCTGTGTCCGGCCGCCAGGCGCGGCTCCTTTTCCCATAGGGCGTACAGGATGTAGGAGACGGTCAGCAGCGCCGGCTGGGTGTTGTGGGTCAGCTTCAGCTCCTCCTCGGGGCCCTCGAAGCAGATGCGCGAAAGGGAGTAGCCCAGCACCTCGTCGGCGCGGCGGAACGTCTTGCCGGCGAACTCGCTCTTCGCGAACAGGTCCTTGCCCATGCCCACGGCCTGCGATCCCTGGCCGGGGAAAAGGAAAATTCTCTCGCTCATGGTTCAACCTCCTATGGCCTTCGCGCGGGCCAGGCGCAGGAAGCCCCAGCCGCCCTGGCCGTTACGGGCGCGCAGGCCCAGCCATATCTCGTCGGACAGAAGCCGTCCCTGCGCGTCCAGCCGCAGGCGGCGGATCATCTCGCGGATCATGAAGCCCTTCCATACGGCGACGTCGGGATAGGCCTCGCCGCAGATCTCCCGCCCGCCCTCCGCCCCAGGGGCAACCTGGTAGCGAAGGCGGAACGGCCGTTTCTGCTCCACCGTGACCAGCGAGGGGACGGCCTTTTCCAGAAGGCCGGCCAGATGGTTGAGGTCGGCGGACAGGTCCAATTCGTCCCCGCTCCAGGAAGCGGGCAGGGCCGCCATTGCGGCCCCGTCCTCTCCCGGCGGCAGGACGCGCTGGTTCAAAAGCAGCAGCAGGTCGGCCAGCAGCGGGAACGCGTTGAAATAAATGCCGGTGCGCGCCGGGTGGTGACGGTAGCGCGGCTCCAGCCCGCAGGCGATGTCGCGGTAGACCCCGTCGGCGTCGCGCCTGAAGGCGAAAGGCTGCGGCCCGGTCTGGCGCAGGGAGTGGAAAAACGTCTTGACCCGCTCGATGCGGGAAGCGAATTCCGGGGAGTGCCGCCGCCAGCCGGCCAGCAGGCTTGGAACGAAGCCTTCGCCGCCGCCGTCCACGGCCATCAGCGCCAGGGTCTTGCCGGCGAAGCCAAGCGTGCGCAGGACGTAGGCCGGCCGCGGCATGCCGGAAAAGGCGAAGCGCAGCGAACCGTCCTCGCCGAGGGCGCTCTCCAGGTCCACGGCCGCCGTCGTCTCGTAATAGACGCGCAGGGGGAACAGGAGCAGGACGCGCGAGATCGCCCCGCCGCAAATGGCGAATTCCAGGCGGTAGCCGGGGCCCGCGGACGCAGCGGGAGCGGCGGCAGGCCGGGAGCCGGCCGCCGGCGTTGCCGCCGGGGACGCGGGCGCGGCGAGCACGGCCAGCAGGAGAAGGAGGCTGGCTCTCTTCATGCCTTGGCGCCGCGGCGGGTGGCGGCGACCAGGTCGTCGTCGAGGCCGGGCGGCTCGATGCCGGCGCTGCGCAGCAGCAGGTAGATCGCGGCCGCCTTGTCCGCCATCTCGATCCGGTCCAGGGCCTGGTCCAGGGTCGCTCCGGCGGCGATGACCCCGTGCTTGTCCCACAGGGCGACTTGGTGCTTCTTGAACTTTTCGCGGGTGGCCGCGGCGAGTTCCAGCGAGCCGGTCAGGGCGTAGGGAATCAGGCCCAGCTCCTCGGGCAGGAACAGCCGGGTCTCGTGGTGCATGCGAAACAGGCGGTCGTTCATCTCGGCTTCCGCGGCGAAGAGGTGGCTGAGGGCGATCAGGTTCAGCGGGTGGCAGTGGAGAACGGCCCGCTCGCCGCGGCGTTCTTCCTTGAACAGCGAGTGCAGGCCGGCGTGGGTGGGCCATTCGCTGCTTGGCGTCCCCCGGCCGGCAAGGAGCCGCAGCCGGCGGCGGTCGAGGACCTGGAGCAGGCACAGGCCGCGGCCGGGGTCGTCGGCAAGGTCGCGCATGCGGCTGCCGCTGGCGGTCACCAGGAACCGCTCGCCGACCAGGCCGGTCATGTCCACGGCCGAGTCGCAAACCGGGCCGGCGGCGTCGCCCGGCGCGGCCGGGCCGTCCGCGGCGCGCTCCAGGCGCAGCGACATGTTGCCGGCGCTGGCCTCGGCCCAGCCCTTGGCGGCCAGGACCGACGCCAGGCGCTGAAAGTCTAGCGTTTCCCGCAGCGAGGGGATCATGGCGGTTCCTCGCCCGGGAGTGTAGCCTGTTTCCCGCCGGCCGTCAAGGAAACAGACCGCGGCGCGGGCTTGCTTCAGCGGAAAAAGCGGTACAGGACGAAGTTGGCCCAGACAAAGGGATGGGCCAGGGAAAGGCGGACCCCGTCGCCCAGGGAGACGGTCTTGCCGAGGATTTCGAGCTTGGCGGCGCGCAGGGCGGCGGCGCCGTCCGCGGCCGCCAGGTACTCGCGGTAGAACGGCGGCACCACCTGGGAGCTGAATTCGTCCACCGGCCAGAGGCTGGAAACCAAAGAGCGGACCCCGGCGCGGCGGAAGGCGGCGGTCACCCCCCCCAGGCGCTTGAAGGCCAGCAGGTCCTTTTCCGATGTTTCGCAGGCGCTGAGCACCGCCAGCTCCGCCCGAAGCTTCAGGCCGCGAAAGCGCCGGGCATCGCAGAAAGCCGGCTCCTGACCGCGGGCGGAAAAGAGGAACGCCGAACGCTGCGGGTCTTCGGCGTCGACGAAGAAATGGCTGGCCAGGTGGACGACCCTGGCCCGGGGGGCGAAACGGGAGAAATTGTCCCAGTTGAAATCGGCGCCCAGAAAGACCCGCCGCCGCGATCCGCCGAAGATTTTTTCCAGCTTGAGCACCTCCTGCCTTGTCGAGGGCAGGGCGACGGCGGCATCGGCAAGGCGGGACGCAACTCCCGCCTCCCGGGCGGGGGGCAGGGGGCCGCCGAAGGCGGCCAGCTCGAGAGCGTACCCGCCGTGATCCGGGAACGGCACCAGGAGATCCGCCAGGGAAACGAGATAGGAGACTCGGCAGTCCTGGATGAGGTAGGCGGCGGCTTCGTACTCGGAGAACAGGGCGTCACTAGCCGGCAGCTGGTCGCGGAATCCCGTCACCAACGCCTCGAAGGGCAGCTTGAACAGCTCGTCGTCGGGCACGATGAGCAGTTCGCCGGCCCGGGGATGGCGCTCGAGGATGCCGCGCAGCAGGATGTTGTACAGGCGCTGGGCCAGCTGCAGGTCAAAATGGACGCGCAGGTAGTCGACCCGGCCGTCGGCGAACGCCTCCAGCGGCTGCGACAGCCGCCGCACCATGTCCACGACCTGCGCCCGGCCGAACGGCAGGACGTCGCAGCCGGCGCCGGCGGCGGCAAGCCAGAAAACGAGGACGCGGTCCTGTTGCAGGACGTATTTCAAGAGCAGCTGCGAGGAGGACAGCCCCCGCTGCAGCCTGGCGATGGAGAGGGAAGCGGGAGGGACGGCCCAGCTGGCCTCGGCCCGGGCGGGCTCGCCGGCGCAGACGAAATCCTGCCCCAGGCGCACCAGCTCGGCCTCGCTGCCGGCGGGCGGGCAGCCGCCGGCGGCGAAGAGGCCGCGCAGGCGCCCAGCGGCCTCCAGCAGGTCTTGCCGGCGGAGGCGGTTTTCCCCGCCCTGGCCCCACGCCGCCTGGAAAAAGGGATGGGTCCTGATCTCTGCCAGTTGCAGCGCCGCCTGCAGGAAGCGCGCCCCTGCGCCGCGCTGATAGCACCCGACCGATTTTTCGAGGATGGCGTCCCACTCCGCCCGCAAGCGTTCCGGCCCCTCGTCCGCCGGCGCGCGTTCCGGGCGCAGGGGCGAAAGCAGCAGCAGCAAGGCAAAAAGCAGCGCCGGCCAGCGGTCCATGAATTTTCATTATAAGCAGGGCGTTTTTTTTTGCAATGGCTTGCCATCCCGGAGATAAAAGGCTATGATCTTCTATACAAGAAAAGATGGGAATCATGAAACGGCTGCCCCTGCTCCTGGCGCTGGCCGCCTCGCTGGCGGCGAGCGCCGGCGTCCCCGATTTCCGCGCCGGCGAGATCCTGATACTCCAGGACGACTTCATCGCCCTGAAAATCGAGAACGCCTCCCTCCACGATTGGACGCCGGGCGCCGCCGACCGCGAGCGCGTGTTCCTGCGCATTTTCATCAACGGGGTGAAACGGGCCGAATACCTGGTCAAGTCCGTGGAACCGACCCTTTTTCTCCGCCGCAGCATGATCGTGTTCAAGACCAACTTCCGGGTCACCGCCCCGTTGCGCATCCGCGTCGAACTCAACGGCGAGAAGGCCGTCCCCGAAAGCGATTTCAGCAACAACCTCCTGGAAGCCAGCCTGCAGCCCGCGCCCTGAGGCATGGAAGGCGAAACACTTTTCCGCAACCTGCGCGCCCGCGAGCCCCAGGCCCAGCAGGAGCTGATCCGCGTCTTCTCTCCCAGGCTGTTCCTTTACTTCCGCAACCGCATCAAGGGCGAAAGCCACTACGAGGACCTGGTCCAGGACGTTTTCAGCGCGTTTTTCAACGGCCTCGACCAGGGCAAGCTGGCCAGCGCCGAATGGATCGCCCCCTTCATGTTCGGCATCGCCAAGCGGGTCATGTTCAGCTATTTCTACAAACAAAAAAAGAGCAACGAGATCCGCAAGAACGCCATCGCGGCCTGCGAACCGGGCAGCGAGCCCGGCGAATGCGAGCGCCTGGAGAGCCAGACGCTGCGCGAGGCGCTGCGCGGCCTGATCGGGGCCCTGCCGCGCATCGACCGCCTGATTCTCAACTCCTTTTACCTGCAGGAGAAGAAGATCGCCGAGATCGCCGAAGAAACGGGCCGCTCCCACCACTACATCAGCGTGCGCAAGGTCGGAAGCGCGACGAGAATCGGCAGCGTGTAAATCTCGCGGGACGCCGATTCAATAAATGAGGAAACATGAAGTGCCATGAGTTTCAAAGCCTGATCGACGCCTACCTGGGGCAGGAGATCGCCGAGCCGCTGCGCGAGCCGTTCGAAGAGCATTTCTTCGGCTGCCGCAGCTGCTTCCTCAGCCTGAAAATAAACGAGACCCTGCGCGACAAGGAAGTGGCCATCCCGGTCGAGCCGCTGCCGCGCCCCCTGCCTTTCCGGGTCCCCCGTCCGCTGCTGGCCGCCGCCGCCCTGCTCCTGGTCCTGTTTTCCTCGATCCTGCTGCTCGGCCCCGGCCGCCGCGCCGGCCGCCTGCGCGAGGTCTCCCGCTTCGACCTGCCCCGGTACCACCAGGGCGAGGTTCGCGGCGTCCCCGGCGAGGGCCTCGCCGGCGAGCGGGAGTTCGCCCTGGCCGTGCGCTCGCTCCAGGCAAGGGATTTTTCCCGGGCGCTGGACATCCTGGAGCAGCCTCCCTTTTCCGCCGCCGGCAATCCCAAGCACGAATTCTTCCGGGCCATCGCCCTGCTCGGCGTCGGCGCAGCCGAGCGGGCTGGCGTCATCCTTGACGGCATCATCCGCGACATGAACCCGGCCTATTTTGACGAGGCTTTATACTACAAGGGTTTCGTCCTGTTGCGCCTGGGCAAGGTGGCCGAGGCCCGGGCCCAGTTCGCCAAGCTGGCCGGCATGCTCAGCCCCATGGCCGCCAAGGCCCGGGAAATGGTCCAGAAGATAGACAAACTCTAAGAACCAGCTTAAAAAAGTGGTAGTGATAGTGGCAGTGGCAGTAACCGCATAGAACGATCTAAAAAATACTGGCCAAAGGGCGCTTGCGGCTTCCAACCCCCGACCGAAACGCTTCCAGCTGAGTCATAACGATCAGCGCCTGACAAGAAATCTTCGGGGACCAAGTGAATTAACCTTCGTTACGCCAAATCCCACTCGGGGACAAGCCCCTCGGAGACGGCGCCCTTAACAGGGCCACCGCCATCGAACGTCGAACCTCTGGCTTCGTAGCCATCCAGGCTTCGCAGTCCCTCCGATTGACAGCCGGCCCGATCTGTGCTATAAGGGTTCACTTGCCAGGAAAACCGGCTGTGTAAGGTCACCATGATCATAAATGTCAGCAAAATCTCCGACAAGGGCTACGCGCTGAACGACACCCTTGACATCGACAACGCCCAGCTGCTCGAGGAGGGGAGTTTTTTCCTCGAGGGCGTCGCCTACCAGGCCCGCTTCCAGCGCCAGGACCGCCGCATCCAGGCCCAGGGGACGATCCGCACGGCCATTTCCCTGGTCTGCGTCCGCTGCCTGGAGCAGTTCGAGCTCAAGGTCCACTCCCGCTTCGACATCATCCTCTTTCCCAAGGAGATGGTCGAGTCCCGCAGCGCCGCCCTGGACGAGGATGAATTGGAGTACATCTTTTACGACAACGACCAGATCGACATGGACAAGGTCCTCACCGAGCAGGTGAACCTATCGGTCCCCTTCAAGCACGTCTGCAAGGCCGACTGCAAGGGCATCTGCCCCGGCTGCGGCGCCAACCTCAACCACGGCGCCTGCCCCTGCGACCA